>JAITRQ010000001.1 GCA_031288285.1 Mycoplasmataceae bacterium | reverse complement strand
CAATTTTTATGAAAATTTTGTGGGTGAACTAGACAACTTGAAGTTGTCAAGTTGATGGTAAACCATCAAATGTGCTTAACGCAATACCTAGTTGAACATAGTTTTCAGGAACCAGAACTGTTCCGCCCTGGGAATTAAAATTTCTAAAAGAATTAGTGCCAATTGTGGGGATATTAGTTCAATTTGAGACATCAATAGTATTAAACTTTGAACAGCCGCTAAATGCATTACCACCAATATTGATTACTGAATCATTGATCGTTAACGTACCATTGAATGCTGAACAATTATAAAAAGCATAATTATTAATACTAGTTACTGAATTAGGAATTGTTAGCGAACCGGTAAATCCAGAGCAATTATAAAATGCATAATATTCAATTCTAGTTACTGAATTACCAATTGTTAGCGCACCATTAAACCCCGAACAGCTACTAAATGCATAATCACCAACAGTAATTACTGAATTAGGAATTGTTAGTGAATCAGTCAGTTCTAAGCAACTATTAAACAATTCATCACCAATCGTAGTCACACTAGAAGGAATTGTTAATTTTCCAAACGCAATACAACCAACTATCGATCCGCCATCATAATTTAAGCTTGTTCCTGATGTAGCATTAATTAGAACACGAGCGCTACCAACATTATCTGCAAAGTTAAAATTAGATGAATGATTAACAATATTTGTGAAACATGTGTTTGCAAATGCATTAGCACCGATACTGGTTACTGATCCGGGAATCGTTAGTGTATTGCAAAACGCTTTGCACAAACTAAATGCACCACTATAAATTGTCCGTAAATTGCTAGCATTAGTTAAATCTAGATTAATAATGTTGCTCCTAGTATCGAAACTAAACTCGCGAAGAAATGCATCAACACCAATTGACGCCACACGATATGTATTGTTATTTTCATCAGTATATGTTGGAGGTATTGATAAAGTATTATAGTTACTCGTATCAGCACTACTTTGCATTCCGTTAACATTCAATTGATTATTAGTTATTGTTAAACTAAAATATTTCTCAGTAAATGGGATGGGTTTTTCTTGTGGAGTGGGTGGTGTTGGGGTAGGAAGATTACCACTACAACTAGTCGTATAACTAATTAACCCGATTCCAGCACTAAATCCAAGCAATAAAGCAATTGAACTTTTTAAAAATTTTATTCTTAGTACACTCATTCAAATTGAATTAAATTTAAATATACTTTAAATGTAAGTACATAGTCATTTAGTGCTTGATTTTCCAATAAGTTCATCCTGCCTATGCAAAACATTTAGTCAACAAAACAAAAGTTGGTATTCATTCACTTTTATTGGTTAAAATAGATACCTAGTTAAGTTCTAAAGAGGTTTTATGGCAGTACAGCAACGACGTGTGAGTCGCTCACGAAAAGGAATGCGAAGGTCGCATCACGCTTTGAAAATAGGTACCACTACACTTTGCACCAAATGCGGTAAACCCATTAAACCACATCGTGTATGTCCGTATTGTGGCTATTACAAAGGACGTAAAGTTATTGAAGTTAAATAACTATGAATACTAGTAAAAATATCATTGAGCAAACCAAAAAACTATCAGATATTGATTTTTCTCGTATTCCAACTAGCGATGAATTTCAAAAAATTAAAATTAAGCCACCATCTAGATGGTATAACACTTTAATGTCACTTACTTTGGCTACTACTGGTATTTGTGTCGGTGCAATAATCGCCATTCTGATTGTAAAATTTAGTTAGATTATTTTGTTTTATGAAGATTACTATTTTAAAAGAAAACAAGAATGATAGTCGGGTTTTTGTAATACCCGCCGATATTAAACGTCTTGTACAGCACAAACACGATGTGTACATTGTTAAAGATGTAGGTAAGCTTGCGGGTTATAGTGACCAAGCATATATTGAAAATGGTGCAAAAATTTTACCCGTCAATCGTGCAATCATCCAAGCTGATATTATTTTAAAAATTGCTACTTTAAAAACGCGTGAATTGCGTTTGATTAAACCACATCAATTTGTCATATCATTATTCAATTTAGCTAATCAACCAAAATTACTAAAACAATTATTGCAAAGGAATATTACAACTATTGGTATTGAAGCAATTCATCACAATCAACAATATCCTTTTCTTATTCCTAACGAAGAAATTAAAGGACGCTTTGGGGTGAATTTAGCCATTTATCATTTAGCAAAATTAGATAATACACATCTTGGTAAAAGTTTTAGTCCTATTACCCATAATTTAGATTCGGCAAAAGTTGTTGTTTTAAATGCTTCATACGCCGGATACGAAGCAGTACGTTATGCGTTAGCTCTAGGGTGTAGCGTAACGTTATTAGAAAATGATGAAGGCACCATCAAACAAATGACTAATAATCCAACATTAGCTACTTTAGCTTCAATTTATCATTCAACATTTGATGTGCTTAAAGCCACATTTGTTGAATTGGAAAAACAGATTACCAAAGCCGATGTTTTCATTAATACCAATGGCATACCTGGTTCACTAACTGCCATACGTATTACTGAAAAAATGATTAGTACAATGCACAAAGGCGCAATTTATGTTAATTTGGCAGCAGATCAAGGTCTTGCAAGTGAAACCGAGCACAAAATTAGTAATATTAATAAACTTACTCACATCTTCAATGATGTCATTCATTTCAATATGCCTAACATTTCAACTTTATTTCCAGTAAGTATTTCAACAAGTATTAGTCATATGATTAGTGATATATTAATCAGTAACAGTCAACAAACAAATGCTTTAGCATGAATTAAAACTAATAAAGATTTATTAAATGCCGTTTTAACATATCAACAATCATTAACTAATCAAACCGTTGCTGAATTTTTACATCTAAAATATGTACCAATCACTTCACTTATTAAGTAAGTGTTTGAAATTTACGATTGCAATAAATTAAAGTTTTAGCTTCGTTGTTGTGTTGGTATTGTTTAATTGCAGCTAATGCTATTTTTTGTGGATTGGTTTTTGCTTGATTTAAATCTTTTACATAATATGTTTGAATTGCGTAATTAATACCAAAACAAGTTAATAGTTCTTCATCGTCAGTGACAACAATAATTGTCGCTGCGGGACGGATATTAGATAAAGTTCAAATTATGGGTTTATCGTTAGAAAAAATGACGACATAACCATAAGGAAAACTTGGCGCAGCATCATCACCAAATGGTAATAATTTTTTAGCAATTTTTTTTGCAATACGCTTGGCGTAACTCACCAATTTTGCTTTAGGAAAATAAAATTCAATTGCACGTTTATAGTCAAATAGCAATTCCGATTTAACATCAATTTCTCGCATCGTTTGCACAGCAAAAGTGGGAAATAAACCATTTGCTGATTCACCCGAAAGCATTGTTGCATCTGCACCACGTTCAACTGCGAAAAAAACATCAGTGACTTCAGCGCGCGTTGGTTGGATATTTTTTTCTAGCGAATCTAACATTTGGGTAGCAATAATAACTGGTTTACCGATATAGCGACATTTACGAATAATGTATTTTTCTCAATACGGTACATCGTAATAAGGAATTTCTAATGCTAAATCACCACGTGCAACCATCACACCGTTGGTTGCATCAAGAATTTGATCCAAATTATCAATCGCGTTAGTGGATTCAATTTTTGAAATAATTTGAATATTACCACCACCATTATCATCAAGAACTTGACGAATTTGGGCGATGTTATCAGCATTATTAACAAAACTAGCAGCGATATAATCAACTTTATGTTTAATACCAAATAAAATATCATCTTTGTCTTGGGGTGATAAAAATGGTATTGAATAGGCCGTGTTAGGTAAATTAATTCTTTTTTTATCAGAAATGGTATGGGTATTTTTGGCAATTGTTTTAATAATTCCATTAATTTTATCCACCGCATCAATACTTAATTGCAATTTACCATCATCGACTAAAATTGTGCCACCAACTTTAACATCATTTGCCATGTTATATTTACCAGTAGAATCGGTTGCATAAAAAGATTGTGTGTCCCCAACAATTGGTTTTAAAGTATTCACTGTAACTTTAGTGCCAATCTTAATCAAAGCCTTACCAGTCTTAATTTTACCAACACGAATTTCGGGTCCTTTAGTATCAAGCATTACCGAAACATAGCGATTTAATTTTTTTGCTACATCACGCGCAATTTTTATCCGCACTAAATGTTCGTTATGATCACCATGCGAAAAATTCAAGCGTACACAATTGACACCACTTTCAATTATTTCGGTCATTTTTTGGTAAGCCAATTTGACCATTGCTTTATTTTGGGGATCATTTAACATTTCTAAAGACCAAATTTTTTGGGTAATTGCTGGTCCCAATGTTGCTACGATTTTAGTACGTTTATAATAACTTATCATGATTACACTCGATCGATTAATTCATAGATCTTCGCACATTTAGTGTTGTTACGTTTGTGCGGTAAAGCGATTGCTTCATTGATATCCACGTCTAAAATTTCCCCGCTCTTTTGCACGATTACACGATTAAATCGTTTTTGTAATAAACATTCAATACAATGATTAGCCATTGTGGCAGCCAAAAAACGATCAGAAGCAGTTGGTGTCCCACCGCGTTGCGAATAACCAATAACATTCACACGCGTGCTGCGACTAGTAACTTGCTCAACTTCATTAGCAATATCATTCAAGGTCAATAACCCATTACGTCCATATATACCTTCGGTTACTACAAATAAACACGAACGCTTACCATTCTTTTTAGTCAAATTAGCGATTTCGATAAAATCTTCAACACTTAATATATTTTCGGGAGTAATTATAGCTTCAGCTTGGGTGGCAATTCCCGCCGTAACTGCTAAGTCACTAAATCCCCGCCCCATAACCTCAACAAAACAAATTCCCGCGTGTGATTCGAAGCTATCACGAATTGCATCTAATGCAACCACAATCGTATTTAAACACGTGGCAAAGCCAATAGTAACATCAGTTGAAGATACATCATTATCAATAGTTCCGGGTAAGCCCATAACTTTTTGTCCTAATTTGGCTAATCCAGCTGCACCTTTGTATGATCCATCTCCACCAATCACTACCAAAACATCTACCCGACGTTTTTTTAAAATTGTTTGAGCTTTCTTTTTACATTCAATTTTGTAAAAATCTTTGCTGCGTGCTGAACCAATTACCACATTACTAGTAGTAACAAATTTGTCAAGATATCTAATATCAGGTTTAATGAAATCATTCGCTAATAATCCTTTATATCCATCGCGGATTAATAATGTATCAATCTTTGATACGCTAGCTTTTTTTACCAAAGTGATAATGGCATTATTCATGCCTGGAGAATTTCCACCGGATGCTAAAATCCCAATACGCATAAAATTTATCCTTGGTTAATTTTGACTGCAGGTACAAAATTCACAAAAGTTTTCAAACCATCAAATTTCGCTTGCAAACCTAAATCATCTTCAATTTTCATCAAACGATTATATTTAGCGATACGTTCACTACGTGACATTGAACCAGTTTTAATTTGTCCCGTATCTAATGCGACTGCTAAATCGGCGATAGTAGTATCTTCAGTTTCGCCCGAACGATGTGAAATCACTGCTGCTCAGTTAGCGTTTTTCGCTTCGTTGACTGTTTGAATTGTTTCGGTTAATGTACCAATTTGGTTTAATTTGATTAAAACAGCATTAGCGATACCCTTGCTAATACCTTCTGCAGTAATTTTGGGATTAGTACAAAAAATATCATCACCAACGATTTGTACATTTTTACCTAATCGATCAGTAAGTTTTTTAAATCCGTCTCAATCATTTTCCGCTAAACCATCTTCAATAGAAATTATGGGATAACGCTTAACTAGGCTTTCTAAATATTCAATCATTTGGTCAGTCGTTTTTGTGCCTTCAACCGGTGTCAGAATTTTAGCATCAATGGCTTTTTTAAAAATGTATACCTTTTTTTCATTGTCATATAGTTCGCTGTTAGCACAATCTAGGGCAATGGCAACATCTTTATCAATTCCGGGGCGATAATTAGCGGCTTTGATTGCTTCAACCATTAAATCTAAAGCTTCTTCAGCCGATTTAATTGCGGGAGCAAATCCACCTTCATCACCTTTGGATGTATTAAATCCTTTTGTTTTGAGAATTTTAGCTAATGCATGAAAACACTCACTAGCAATTTGACAAGCTTGACGCATTGATGTTGCACCAACAGGCATTAGCATAAATTCTTGAAAATCAATCAAATTATCAGCGTGTGCACCGCCATTAATGACATTAAGCATTGGTACAGGCATTTTGTAAATAACTATATCTGCTGTTTTACCAATGATATTTTCACGAATGTAACGATACAAAGGTTTTTTGTGATGTTGCGCTGCTGCTTTTGCACAAGCCAAAGACACTGCTAAAATCGCATTAGCACCTAACTTAGTTTTAAATTCAGTACCATCTAAACCAATTAATTTAGCATCAATTTCATTTTGCTCATCAGCGTGTTTATCAATTAAAACTGGTGCAATAATTTTATTCACATTTTCGACAGCTTTTAACACACCTTTACCGCCATAGCGCTTCTTATCACCGTCACGTAATTCTAAAGCTTCACGTTCACCTGTAGAAGCTCCTGAAGGAACCATCGCCGTACCAGAAGCACCACTATCTAATACAACGGTGCAAGCAACAGTTGGAAAACCGCGCGAATCCAAAACTTCATAAGCATTAATGGATTTAATTTTGGTAAACATAGATTTTCGATAATCCTATCATTTTAAAATACATGGTATTAATTGTAATACTAAATTAATATTAAATTAATCTAAATGTTATAAAAATACTTCGCGTGTCTAAATATGCGTTTAGATATATATAATGTTTCAATCTATTTATGGATAAGCATAAAATCTTTTTTGAGAAAATCGGTATCTTAAACGATGCGGATTTTACAGCATTAACACAGTATGCTAATGTTGAAGTACATTTACCGTCAAAAAACAATATATTAGTCACTATTGAAATCACAATAAACAAACCCTTACCTGTTGACATTTTTAAAAAAATTTATCACGCTACGCTACGTTTGTCTGACCAAATTAAAATTATTTTGAAAAGTCGCATTGGTGACTTAGAAATAGATTATGTAATTGAATACATCCAATTTTTTATCCAAATTCATAACATTCAAAAAATATGTATTGACAATATTCTTAAACGTAAAGCAATTAACATTACCGAATCAGGTCTACTAATTTTTCACTATTTTAATCGTGTCGAAATGAACGAATTGAAAGATATTGAAATACCTTTATTAAGTTTCTTTAAACAAAGTGCTATTGCCATTACTGGCATTGACTATCAATTAGATCAAGAACGACAAGACTTAGCAATTCATAAACAAAAACAATTAGACAAAATTTTAATAAACAATATTTACTCACCTTCACCTAAAGAAATTATTATTAAAAAAGCCACAGATCAAAATGCAATCAAAGAAAAAAATATTGATCCCATTAATCAATTGCAAATTGAGGACTTGACAGCTGTAATTCAAGGTGAAATTTTTAAAGTTGAAAAAATTCTTTCCAAGAAAAAAGCAATCTTAATTTATAAATTATCAATCACTGATAATCAGGGTGCAATCACAATTACTGCATTTGCCCAGAATACAATAAATAATTGAAACAAATCATTTTTACCATCTGAATATCTTGATACTTTTGTTAAAGGCGACTGAATTAAAGCCAAAATTAGTTTATCAAAAGATCAATTCCAGAATTTTGAATTAACTGGTAAAGTTGATAAAATTATCAAAATCACACCCCCACCAAAATTTATTCGTGTGGATGAAGCCGAAAAAAAACGTATTGAGCTTTTAGCACGAACCAAAATGTCATCATTTGATGGCATGATTGATCCTTTTGAACTAATCAAACGTACTAAAAATTACGGTTGAGATGCAGTGGGTATTGCTGATCGTTACAATGTGCAATCTTATCCTACACTGATGCAAGCAAGTACCAAATTAAAACAAAAAGTACTTTATGGTTATGAATTTGATATGTTAGATAAGCAGATCAACATTGTTGCTAATCCTCAAGCAATGTTATTAAACAATGCCCAATACATCATCTTTGATATTGAAACCACGGGTTTGGTCAATGAGTTTGAAGACATTATTGAATTTGGTGCAATCAAAGTTAAGCAAAACGAGATCGTGGATAAAATTGATTTTTTTATCAAACCTAGTAAACCACTATCAGTACAAATTACGCAATTAACTAATATCACCAATCAGCACTTGGTTGATGCAGTAGGTATAAAAACAGGATTAAAAAAGATCATTGACTGAATTGGTAATGACGTTTTGATTGCGCATAATGGTATTAACTTTGATTTACGATTTATTAATAAAAAATTAATACAAAATGGACTTGCACCACTTACGAACACATTGATTGATACCATGCAACTATCACGAGCGGTTAATAAAGATTTAATTCAACATTCATTAGGTGTAATTGCTAGATCTTTTCATATTGATTATGATGAAGCAGTCGCCCATCGCGCTGATTTTGATGCCAAAATACTTTACCAAATATGACAAATATTCATGCAAAAATTACACGATTTGCACATTGAGAATATTAATGAAATTAATAACAAATTACAATGCGATGAATTATATCGACGACAATTTAGTTCTTATGCGATTGCTTTTGCTAGAGAACAGCGTAGTATTAAAGAAATTTACCGTCTTGTATCTAAATCATCAACCAAAGATTTACATCGCTTGCCGAGAGTTTTTAAAGAAGATGTTGAAGCAAAACGTTTCTATTTTGTATTAGCCAATTCACCAACCGAAAGCGATATTTGAGATTGTGCATTAAATGGTAGCGAGGCAGAATTAAAAGAAAAAATCAAATTTTATGATTACATCTTTGTTGCTCCAAGTGCTAATTTAAATCACGAAATACAACGTAATTTAATTAGTAAAACAAATATCGAAAAAACAATTAACAAAATTATTCGTATTGCGAATGATGGTAATAAAAAAGTTATTGCTGTAAGTGATGCTTATTATCTTGATATCCAAGATCAAGTAGGTCACAAAATATTTGTTAATAGTAAAATTTTGGGTGGACATCGTCACCGTTTATTTAGTTGAAAAGCAGATAACAGTGTGTTGCCTGATTTACATTTACGAACCACAAACGAAATGCTAACTGAATTTAAATTTCTTAATGATCAAAAAATTATTGATGATGTTGTAATCAATAATGGTTATCTACTTAGTAATGAAATTGCTAATAATATTCAGCCATTACGTAGTAAATTGTATTCACCAAAAATTGATGATGTAGAAAATAAATTAACTGATGTTGTGTATACCAATGCTCGCAAGCTATATGGTAGCACTTTACCACCAACCGTGGAACAACGAATCAAACACGAATTAAAAGCAATTGTTGATAATAATTATTCGGTAATTTATTGAATATCGCATTTACTTGTTGAACAATCGCTTCGCGATGGCTACCTAGTTGGTTCGCGGGGTTCGGTTGGCTCATCACTTGTTGGTTATTTTGCTAATATTACCGAAGTCAACCCATTACCTCCCCATTATCTTTGTCCACACTGTACATATAGCGATTTTAATGTAAACACCGCTGATGGTTTTGACTTATCGCCAAAGGCATGTCCAAAATGTGGTACGAAAATGATTGGGAATGGTCATAATATTCCTTTTGAAACATTTTTAGGCTTTGCGAATCAGCCAAAAATTCCTGACATTGATTTAAATTTTTGTAGTGCATACCAATCTAAGGCCCACAAATTTGTGCGCAATATGTTTGGTGAAACACATACATTTCGTGCCGGAACGATTTCTGAAATTCAAGATCGTACAGCTTTTGGTTATGTTAAAGCTTATTTTGAAACTAATGAAACCAATTCGCAACATTCCCAATCCGAAATTAATTGAATCGTTAGTAAATGCGTTGGTGTTAAAAGAACAACCGGACAACACCCGGGTGGAGTTATTATTGTTCCTAAAGAACAAGATATTTTAGATTTTACACCCTACAATTATCCTGCCGATGATAAAAGTTTAGGGATTTACACTACCCATTTTGCTTTTGAAAATCTTCACGACAATTTATTAAAATTTGATTTATTGGGACACGATGACCCCACATCACTGAAGATGTTAAGCGAACTTACTACTATTGATGTTAAAACCATACCGTTCAAAGATGAAAATGTTATTGCACTTTTTTCATCATTGGCATCTTTAAAAGTCACATCTAATGATTTATTAGGCGAAACTACTGGTGCAATTGGTCTACCTGAATTTGGTACTGAATTTGTACGACGAATGCTAACTGTTGCTCAACCCAAATCATTCGCTGATTTAATTAGAGTTTCAGGGCTATCACACGGTAAGGATGTTTGAATCAATAATGCTGTTAATTACATTATTAAAGCCCAAATGACATTAGCCGATGTCATCGCGTGTCGCGATGATGTTATGATTTATTTAATGCAAAAGGGTATCAGTTCGCAAATTGCGTTTAACATTATGGAAGATGTCCGTCGTGGGCGAAAAGTCAATCCGAAATATGTTAAAGAATTACTAGCGAATAAAGTACCACAATGATACATTGATTCATGTAATAAAATCACTTACCTTTTTCCTAAAGCACATGCAACAGCATATGTTATTATGTCGTGAAGAATAGCATGGTTCAAATATTACTACCCACTAGAATTTTATGCCACTTACTTTTCGGTTCGTACCGAATCTTTTGATATCAAAAGTATGTTAGCTGGTGCTGAACACATTAAGAACAAATTATCATCAATTCGCGAAAGACTAAAGAATCAAAAAACCAAGAAAGATGTCACTACTAAAGAAATTAATTTAGCTGGATTATACGAGGTAGCAATGGAAATGTGCGCTCGTGGATATAGCTTTGCCAACATTGATTTAAATAAATCACACGCTACTAATTTCATAATTACCGATGATAAAAAATTATTGATTCCCTTCTCAGCCATTGAAGGTATGGGTGAAAAACTAGCACTTTCGATTGTCGTTGCCCGTCAACAAGCCCCATTTACTTCAAAAGAAGACTTAATGAATCGTACCCGCATTAGTAGTAAGGTTTTAGAATCTTTTGAAGAAATTGGTGTAACCAAGCATTTGAACGAAGACAATCAAATGAGATTATTTTAATATAATCGTAATCTTATGTCTGTCATCACTAAGGCAATTATTCCTGCGGCCGGATTAGGTACGAGATTTTTACCCGCAACTAAAGCAATTCCTAAAGAAATGTTACCCATTGTGGATATTCCCACCATCCAATATGTTATTGATGAAGCTGTAAGTAGTGGCATCAAAAATATCTTAATTGTAGTTTCTTACAATAAGAATGCCATTATCCGTTATTTTCACCAAGATCACTTTCTTGAAGAATCATTAAGCAAAGCAAATAAAATCAAAGAATTGCATAAAATTCAATCTTTAAATCGCAATGTTAAAATCCGTTTTGTTTACCAACATAATATTTGTGGACTAGGCGATGCAATTCTTTGCGGTCGCAAATTTATCGGTAATGAACCATTTGCGGTTTTACTGGGTGATGATGTTGTATTTCGTGATCATAAAACTCCACCCGCCATTAAGCAATGTATTGATGTTTACAACACACAACACGCCACTGTTGTGGGTGTACAAAACGTTCCTAAAACTGAAGTTAGTAAATACGGAATCATTCAACCACATAAATATTTATCTGCAGACCATCGTTTATCTGCTGTGAAATGAATCATTGAAAAACCAGCAATAACCAAAGCACCATCAACATTAGCTATTTGTGGGCGATACGTTCTTATGCCTACCATTTTTAATTTTCTCAAAAAACTTGAACCTAGTGTGGGTAGTGAAGTTCAACTGACTGATGCAATTTGTCAAGCATGTGAACAAGAATCGGTTTTTGCATATAACTTTAAGGGTAATCGTCACGACATTGGATCTAAATTAGGGTTAATCGGTGCCATTATTGACCGTTCACTTGCAGATCAAGAAATTGCTAGCGCTGTTAAAAAAATGCTACGTAAGAAATTCAAATATTAGCACTTTAATGCATTGAATGCTAATCAATCGTATATAATTGCTCGCATGGCAAATAAACGAGATTATTACGAAGTTTTAGGCATTAGTAAAAACGCATCACAAGACGAAGTAAAAAAGGCATTTCGTAAACTTGCAATGCAGTTCCATCCCGATCGAAATAAAGCATCAGATGCTGAAAGCAAATTTAAAGAAATTAATGAAGCCTATGAAGTGTTGGGCGATGTGGAAAAACGCCGCACGTATGACCAATACGGACATGAAGGTTTAAACCAATCAGGATTTAGTGGTGGTACAAATCCATTTGATATTTTTAATGAGTTTTTTAGAAATAATCAAGGTAATGGTGGTGGATTCAGCTTTAATTTTGGTGGACAAAGCGCTGATTTTGAAGATATTTTTGGTAATATTTTTGGTGGGCGAAGTACACGTCGCCGCTCAAAGACTAATAACCAATCGCTATTTGATTTAGACATTCACGCTTCAGTTACAATTAGTTTTTTAGATAGTGTTCGTGGTACGAATCTACAAGTTAAAGTTCCTACCAAAATAATTTGTCCTACTTGTCACGGTACAGGTGCAGCAAATGAGAAAGATGCACTTAAAACCTGTCCGCAATGTAAGGGTAGTGGTGTGGTGATTATGCGATCTCGAACTATCTTAGGTGTAATGGAATCGCAACAGATATGTCCACAATGTCAAGGTACAGGAAAAATTATTGCTAAATTATGCCCAACTTGTCATGGCAAAAAATTCACTACCCAAGACCAACAAGTCGCCATTAATATTGAACCTGGTGTATTAAACGGACAAACCCTTGAAATTAATGGTAAGGGAAATGTGGGGAAAAACAGCACTGGTAATTTGTACATTAATATTTTTGTACAACCTAGCCCGATTTTTAAACGCAAAGATAATGTTCTTTATGCAAATGTCTTAGTGGATCCAATTGTTGCTATTACAGGTGGACGAATCAAAATACCCACACCTTATGGTATTAAAGAGATTGATTTAAAATCTAATACTGCTAATGGCGAACAAATTACCCTTAGTGATTTTGGTATTAAAAACGTTCGGAAACGCATGTTTGGTGGTACGGGCAATGGTGATTTAATTATTACCGTTGTTTATGCGCGACCGATACATTATTCACGTAGTGAAATTGAGCAATTACGTAAAATTAACACTAACAATAATCCCGACGTTGAAGAATACAATAAATTAATTGAAAAGGAGTTGAAATAAGTCATGTCACACAAAAATAAAACACAAGCGCAATCGCCAACTGCAACTGATCCTCGCGAGACACAAAGTACAAATGACAATACGACTGATGTTGCAGAAAAAGCACTTACTGATTTGAAAAAACAAGTCACAGAATTGACACAAATTATTAATGAAAAAGATAAACACATTAACGGGTTAAAAGATGAGTTAACCCAAATCAATAATACTTATGTAGAAAAAATCAATCAAAAAGCGCTTGAAGCTAACAAATTGGTTGCAAACAAGATTCAAGAATTAAACCAAAAAAGTCAAGGTGAAATTGCGATTGCTCGTAAATATGCTTTAATGTCACAAGCAAAAGATTTAGTAGATATTATTAGTCAATTTGAAGCGGCAGTTAATATTCCATCGACTGATGAAAAAATCATTAATTATTTATCGGGATTTAAAATGTTTATTCACATGTTTAAAACATTACTAACCGATCTTAATATTCACGAAATTAGTACAACTGCTGGTACAGAATTTAATCCCGAATTCATGGAAGTAATAAATTTTGTAGATGACTCGCAATTTAATGATAATCAAGTTGTTCGTATCGTTACTAAAGGGTATAAATTACATGACCGTTTAATTAAGCCTGTTGCTGTAATCGTAAACCGTAAAAAATCATAATTTGCGGTAAGTTCTTAAAATCAATAAGTTGGTATAGTATAATTTACCCCATTGCCATATTATTAATTAAGTAATTACATGAGAATTTGACCGTTTCGTTCAAAAAATAAAGCCCCTTCTACCGTTTCGAATGTCCGATTTACGCACGGATCAAAACGTCGTAGTTTTATTAGTATTGGGACGGCATTATTTTTATCCATCGGAACTCTAGGAGCAAGTGTATGTGGCATTACTTTTAGCGTTCTTAACTACAAAGTTGATAGCAATTTTGAAGATGCATATAACATTCGCATTCCTTTAGATACGACACATCTTGAAGATCCCACAACTGCTGGCAATTGAGATGACGAAGCATTACAAAACATGGTAAATAAATCTGCTAATGCTTATTCAGAATATTTAATGAAACAAGGCATTAGTACATTTAATGTTTATCCCGAATTTATCCCTGCTAGTCCTACCCACCCAACACCAGAAGCATACATTAGCGCAATTGTTCCTAAGAAAAAAGTGATTGATCCAGATAGTGGTGATGCCAAAACCAAAATTGAAAAACCCCAAGCTTCGGTTTATATGGATGATGTAACAAATAATCGTTTATCAATGTTGCTTGCATTGTATGATACTGATAGTAGTAGTTATCATTACCAAATTATTAATCAAGAAGATATTGTCAATCAATCTGGTAAAAATAACTTTACTATTAATCAATCCAATTCTAAACAAATTGATATTCACTTAAAAGACTCATTCAAAAACATTATTGATAAATATTTCCCTGCAGATACCAATTCTGGAGTCGGTGATGATAAAGATAAGCAAAGTGAAATCTATTTTATTCGTGACATGTCAGGCATGATTTCACGAATGAACTTTGATTTACAAGCATATTATCTTTCGTGAAAAGATCCTGATCAAAGAATTTATGATTTGTTGCCCTCTGAAGATCGAGCTTTTGTGCAAGCATACAATCCCAACAAAACACAAAAAGGTGCTTATCTTGCGACTGATCCTGCCACTGACACTAAATTTGAAACTTTCTCACCAGATCTTGTGTCTTCTAGTAACGGTAATCCCACCGCTATGCCAGGTGGAAGTGATTTTTTCCGTTGGATTGATTGAAATTGGAACGGGAAAGATAACGATAATTACCAATCATCTGCCTACGAACAACAAACAGACCAAACTGGCAAAACGCAATATTTTACCAATCAATACGTAATGGGTATTGCCACCAAAAGTACCGTTGATACATTTTTTCCAAAGAAAAATCCCAAAAATAAGAATGATACTAATCGCGATTGGTTAACAATTGAATTAAAATCCAATTATGACGCAACCCAAGCGGTTAATGATTACAATAAATTATCAACCACATTAATGACGCAAACATTAATGAACACTAATCCCACTGATCCTGGAGCTGCTAATAACATTATTGACCTTATTGATAATAACATCACCATTACTGATCCTAGTTTACATCAAAATGTTTTTGGTTTTAGTTCATTATTAGGAATGGTAATCGCGTTAGCGATTATGGTTTTACTCATTGGTATTTTGGTAGGGGTGCTTTATCGTGTTCCGGGAATATTTGCTTTTTTAGCGATATTAGCAACAGTTAGTATGACCGTAATGACTTTATTACTAGCGGGTTATACTCTCTCGTTAGGTATGATTATTGGTGCGTTAGTAATCGCATTTGTTAGTTTAATTGTGGCTTTAGGGTTTGGTGAACGGATCAAGCGGCAATTAAAATCGGGCGTTAAGTTTAATGCTGCGGTAAGAACGGGATTAAAAAAAGGTATTTGACCAGCAATTGATTTATGCTTTGTTCTTTTGGTTATCGGGATTATCTGTGTTTACATGGGTAGTCTAACATTAAGTCAATTTAGTATGACATTGGTAATTGGTAGCTTGTTCATATTAGGTATTATGGTATTTATATGACTAGCAATTTGCTATTTCTTTTTTAATAACAATACCAATCTTGAGCGGCAAACGTTAATGTTTAGTCACCGTGTTTCAACCGAAGATGAAGCCTTTACGATTAATAATCGACCCATAATTACTTCTTTTGCCAATGCGGCACGTTACGAAAAATGAAAATTATTTAACCCTAAACAAGTAATCACTAAATCAAATTTCTGGTCAACCATTCGTAAACCGGGGTTTATTATTAGTGTGTTGTTTTTAGCGGTTATGATTGCGGGTGCAACCGTAATGCTTACTATCGGCATTCACACTTCATACGTTTTTTTCGGCGGTACAAGATTAGTATTAAGTCAATCTGCATACTATGCAGCTTTACCACAATTACCAACCGGTTATACAAATATGAGTATTGTTGCCCAAGGTACAAACCTTACACCGATTTATTACATTTACTACAGCCACGCATTAAGTGATGATTTTATTAGTTTTGTACGCGGACTAGACAGTTCTAGTCAACATGCTTATGTACAAAACATTGCCATCGGCGGGTTAAGTGGGTATTTGACAAGCATTGTCTTCATCATGTTGATTTGCTCTGCAATCATTGCTGGTTATGCTTTTATCCGTTTAAATTGAACTGCAATTATCCCAACATTCATCACTACCATCATTCTGCCAATGATAATTACTGGTATCATTGCTATTGGACAAATATATATAGATACTAATGTGGTTCTAGCTTTAGTGACTGTTTACACAATCAATACTTGTATGGTAATAAATGGTATTGGCATCATTAAGAATTCGACAATCAAACAACAGATTTTTTCATATCCCAATTTAAAGCAAGTCATCAAAAAAGAATTAATCAATAGTAGTACTTATCTTGCTTATCTTGGTTTATTAAGCATAGTTGCTTTAGCGTGTTTTGCAGTATTAACAGCAACCAATTTGATTTCTTTCTTCATCATTATCATTATCGCGATTGCTGTTATCTTAATCTTTATGTATACTACTTTGCCAATGGTATTAGCTTGATTTATCATGATTCGTTATAAATATCTAAGACACCAAGCAATGCGTTTAAGTGATGGTACAGTTAGTAAATCATACGACGTTGTTGATGAACAAGCGATTGAAAGTATTAACCATTTTCACCGCAAACGAATTGTGATGTAATTACTGTTATTTTTCAGTTTCTAAAAATACATGTTTTAAATAATCAATCACATCATTACAAATTTTCTTTGCTTCAGCAAAATTTCGTAATGTAAAACCAGCGGCTAATTTATGTCCGCCACCATGGTATTTTTCAGCAAGATGGTTAATCGGTAAATTACGACTACGTAATGAACCCCGTCATGAGCGAATTGTCTCATCATAGTAAATCGTCATTCAAACTTCTAAACCCCTAATATTATTTAAAACATGAACCATTGACATGCGTAATTCAACATTATATTTTTCGAATGAATTACGCGCTAAAATCGCATAAGCAAATTTATACTCATTAATGAATTTAACTTGACGAATTACATATGAATCAAATTTCGCTTCTTTCAACGTTTTTAAATAAATCGCATCATTAATTTTTTGACGGTCAAAATTGGTTGCTAAAAGTTTAGAAACTAGCAAAAAAGTTGATGGTTTAGTAGTCAAATATAAAAAACGATTTGTGTCAGTCACAATTCCAGCATACAAAAACATCGCCGTCATACTAGTAAGATATTGGGCATTTCACTCTAATAGTAATTCACCAACCATTTCACAAGTTGCGGGATAAGTGGTGTCAATTCACTCAATCTGAGCGATTGATTCAACTTGGGGATGATGATCAATACGAATCAATTCTTTACAATATTTATGACGGTTGGTTCAAATTCTTTGTTCGTTGGCTACATCTAAAATAATGCCTAATGAATCAGCCACAAAACTATTGGGAATATGCTTTTTATCAAATTCAAAGAAATTTTTTGCAAAAGATTCATCTAGCACATCTAAGCCAATGATTTGTACCTCTTTTTCGGGATGAATATCTTTGATATAACGGCGCATGGCATGGCACGCACCAAGTGCATCAAAATCAGGAACTTCGTGGAAAAATAACGAAATTTTATTGTGTTCAAGAATTTTATCAATAATCGCTTTTTTCAAAAAATCCATAGCTATTCAATTTTAATATATTTAGCAATAGTGTTGTGATAAATATCAGCAAGTAATTCTAGCTGGTCCTCTAAAACTTGCGCAACAGCAATTTTTGGTTTAGTAGTTGGATGTGCGGGAACGAATAAACTGCAAGCATCAGCATAAGGTAAAATGGATGTATCATAAGTATTGATACTTTTAGCAAGAGCAATAATTTCGTTTTTATCATAGGTTAATAAAGGCCTTAAAATCATTTTATCTTTAACCACGTTTTGAATTGTGGTTAAACTTTCAACTGTTTGACTAGCAACTTGTCCTAATGATTCGCCAGTAGCGATAGCATCATAATGATACTTATCAGCAAGATGCATCGCAATTTTTATAAAATACCGTCGCATAATGGTGATTTGGTAACTATGATTAGCAATATGACTAATTTCATGTTGAATTTTTGTAAAATTCACGATAAATAGTTTCGCTAGAGTAATCTTATTATTTAATGTCAAAATATTTTTTAATTGACGAACTTTTTCTAAAGCGCGTTCATCAGTGTGCGGTGGTGAAATAAATGTTAAAAAATCTACATGTAAACCTTTTTTCATTAATAAATATCCAGCAACGGGAGAATCAATACCCCCCGACATCAATAACAAAACCCGGCCATTAATACCTAAAGGAAATCCCCCCATACCTTTGATTTTATTGAAATAAAATAATGCATATGATTGGCGGATTTCAATAATAATTTCGATTTGCGGTTGGTGAACATCAACTTTAAAATTACTAAATTGTCGTAATACTTCTCCCCCCATACGTTGTGCTATTTCCATTGAATTTAATGGATAATTTTTATCAGCTCTTTTAGCTTTAACCTTAAAAGTGAATGAATGATTTTGATAAGTTTGACATTGAGTAATAATTGCTTTTGTCAAACTACTTCATTTTTTGGTAGTTTTAGTCGCAGGAATTATGAGACTAATGCCTGACACGCGTTTTAAAATTTCAATAATTTTAGTTTCTTGTGTTTTAATGTAACCATTAATTTCTGTGGCATCATATTCATTAAGAATATGAATTTTGGGAAATTGCTTCAAGGCAAAACGTATATTGCGAAATAAGCACTTGGTAAAATCACCACGATTTTTACCTTTGAGTGTTAATTCTCCATAACGAATAAAAATGATACGCTTATTTGCTATCATATTGCGCTAACTCATTTTCTAATCACTGTTTGTCTTTATCGGTCATTACTGGTGAAATACCAATAATAATATGTTGTTGATATCATTTCGTAGCAATGCTAATATACTGTTGAAATTTATTGCGATCAATATAAAAATCAATTAATTTTATTTCTCTTTGACTAACATCAAATTTTTCGGGATAGACATAATCAATACATTGTAAAAATGCCACAGCAAACATTCCATAATTAACATTACGTAAATACAAATATAGTCCCAATTGTAATGCATATTCATACGAAAGTTGTATTTTACCATCTTGGAATCAAGAGTTGTATTTACCTCTAGGCTGTTTAATTATTGGATAACCATTATTATCTTTTTGCATTTGTAATTGACTATTTTTTGAAACGTAAACAAAACTATCAATGGAAGTGGTTTTAATCTCAATCATCGGTGATGCGTTTGTATAATCCACAGCTCCACTTGAGTTAATCGGTTCGCCATCTGGTACTCCACCAAAAATGGTGTTTTCTTTGAACACATCCCAATTAATTTTGCTTGGATCATAGACCAAATATTTTTGGTTAAGAATTTTAGTTAAATAATCACGAACGATTGGCTCAACCGCGTTTCCTACTTTTGCTAAGGTTGGATCAAAAACATCTTTAAAAAGATTAGTCATAATCATTCAGGTTTTAAATGGTGAATCATATTTACTAAAACCTAAAACGCTTGCTATCCTTGAACCAGTTATTTTCTTAAAAAAGCCACGACATTTTTGAAGATATTCTGGAGATAAATGGACCTGATTATCAATTACTTTAAACTGATTAATATTATTCTTAACTAAGGGCATCAATTAATTGTAGAGTTTTTTAACACAAAATGCAAAAATACCATGAAAAATAAAAATCACCTTTATCTACGAAATACATTTGGTAAAGATGATTTTTATTATATTTGGAGCGGGCAATGAGAATCGAACTCACATTAATAGCTTGGAAGGCTATAGTTCTACCATTGAACTATGCCCGCAAAACATGGTGCTGAAAGAGGGACTTGAACCCTCACGGTGTTGCCACCACAGGATTTTAAGTCCTGTGCGTCTACCATTCCGCCACTTCAGCAAATCATGGTGACCCACCGGAGGATCGAACTCCGGACCCCTTCGTTAAAAGCGAAATGCTCTACCGCTGAGCTAGTGGGTCACATATGGTTGGGTAGGTTGGATTCGAACCAACGCATGTCAGAATCAAAATCTGATGCCTTACCGCTTGGCTACAACCCAATTTATGGTGGACGGGAGTGGATTTGAACCACTGAAACCGATGGTGGCTGATTTACAGTCAGCTGCGTTTGGCCGCTTCGCTACCCGTCCGTTGTGCTTAATCAAAAATAGTAAAATAATTAACTAAGCATAACATTATAATGTTTTGCAATATGTTTAATTAAATTAATAAAAATTAGTTAATGTCATTTGTAACTTAGCATTTTTAATAAAAAAGTAAAGTGCATTGTAAACAGTCCGGGGATTAGCATGAATTTTTTGAGCAATCATTTTATTATCCAATCCAGATAATTTCAAATTAATAATTCGCTTTGTAAGTGCAGATTGAGTTGATAGAAAACGATATAAAGCGCGAACATTTTGCTCATTTTCTAAATGTTCTTGATAGCTTGTACCTTCATCGTCACATTTAGCGAATTTATCAACCAAATCAGCATCTATATCAACTCCACAATTGAGGAAAAAATGCGATTTTGTATTAAATCGTTTGATATAACCAACAATCATAGCGCGGCAAATAACATGTAGTGCTTGTACAAATTGATACTTGTTTTGCTGTGTGTCAAATTTGTTTATTGCTTTTTCAATGGCCAAATAAGCTAATGTAGTCATATCATCTCTAGTAAGTTGTAAATAATCGTAATGTTGATTCTTAATATGAATTGTAAAGTTTGATATGCGTTTAAGATAACGAGCTAGTATGATGTCTCTCGCAGATATTGATTTTTCATTGCGATATAAGTCTATTAATTCGTTGTCAGTCATAGCTATTTTTTATTAAAAGACTAACAATTCTAACAATAAAAAAGCATAGATTATTCTGATTTTTTTTCGAATTCTTTTTAGTTTTCATACAAATTTAATAGTGTTTTTTAAGAAATTCTACTCCTTTCAATCATATTTACTATGTATAGAATTCATGGAAATAACGCAACAAAATAATCATTTAGAATGTGGCGTTTGTGTAATTAACAGCATGGTCAAACATTTTTACCATCGTGCTGATAAACTAGAGATATTAAATAATGCCAATATTTCTAATCAAGGTTTAAGTATTTTTGATTTGGAAATACTGGGACAAAAATATGGACTTTTTCTAGAAACTTTCCAACAATCATGGAAAGAATTTTGTCATGAAAAATCTAATGACTATTACATTACACTGATAAATAAATCTTACGGAAATCATTATGTAATTATTCGTAAACATAAAAATTACATAAGTGTTTATGACTCAGCATCAGGCGTGTATCAAACAAGCTATCAAGAATTCAAACAATTATTTAGCAATATTATTATTTGTGTTTCCAAAACTAAAGTTAAATTTGAATTAACAAATCTAACACATTTTAATATTTTCAAAAGTGTTAATTTCTATTATTTGTTGATTAATCTTTTTTTACAAATTGCAATCATTGCGTTTAGTACTTTGGGTGCAAATTATTTAAACACCATTATTAATAACGCAATTATCAATAGTGCCATTACTAATACTATTGTTATTTCAATTGTTTTCTTATTTATATATCTTGGAAATAATTTGACTCAGTATATTTTGCACTTATACACTGCTAAAGCATTTAAAGTTAATTTTCAATATTTATCTAATCATTTGTTAAACCGACTTAGAAATAAAAATAAAGACTTTTTAAATAAAATTGACACAAGTCAATTTTATCTTGTCGATGGCGCGATGCAAAGTATTGTTTTATATGCAATAAATGACGTTCCGGGGTTATTTGCTAATTTTTTATTAGTTGCCGTTACGATAATCGTAGTTGCTTGCATAAATTCTTGATTTTTAATTGTAGTGGCAATTTGTATTGTAACTTTGATGATTATGAATGTTTGCCAATATAATTACCGGCAAAAAATAGTTAATATCGCCATAAATAATCAAAACATCAATAGTAACATTACAAAAAATCTTATTGACTACTTAAGCCAACAAAACAATTATTTGATTAATAACAATTTAATTAGAGATTTGCAAAATAACTATCAAGAATTTTTAAATATTTATTGTAAAAAAACAAAATTTGATAGTGCCTATGATTTCGTAAATAGTACTTTTACTAATATCATTTTTGTAGCTATTATCGTAATAGGGGCGTATTTAGTAATCAATCAATCCCAACAATTTAACATTGGGCGGTTAACCTTTGTCATTAGCTTATTAAGTATGATGCACAATGCTACTAATGGTATATGTGATTTTATCGTTAAGCAAATTACATTTAAAAAAATGCAAGAAATCTATTTGGGAGTTGTCGAAACATCCAATGTTAACAATACTGGACAAACAAAAATCATGCAAATACAGCAAATTCATTACCAGCTGCACAACCACAAACGCTGCATCACCAATGGTGAATTATTGAATAAACAGCAGTACAAAATTATAAATAACTTAATTAATTATCGGAATAATAACATATACATTAATGAGATTCCATTAGATAAAATCGATTACCAAGATATCCATAATAAAATATTCGGTATTAATTTATTTACCAAAATTGATAAAAAACTAATCATTGAACAAGTTGAAAAACGCAATCTTTTATTAATTCAAATAATTCAACGGTTCAAAATTGATATCATCTCACAACCATCACTTACTTTAACACAGCAGCTTTTATTAAATATTGGTTTTTGCGGTGGTTTAACGAACAACCTTATATTATTTGATAATTGTTTATCGTATCTTTCGGTGTGCGAAAAGAAATGGATTAAGAAAAATATCATACCCGAATTGATAAAAAATAATTTTGTGTTAATTAATCGGACTTAATTTTAATACCCAATTCTTCTAACTGATTACTATCCACATTATTTGGAGTTTCCATCATCTGGTCAACCCCTTTACTATTTTTGGGAAACGCTATCACATCACGAATTGTTTGAGCATTTGTTAATAGCATCACTAAACGATCTAGTCCCAATGCTATTCCACCATGAGGTGGTACACCATATTTAAATGCTTCTAACATAAAACCAAATTTATGCTTAATTGTTTTATCATCTAAATTAATTGCTTTAAACATTCGCTGTTGAATTGCGGGATCATTGATTCGAATAGACCCACCCCCAATTTCAAAACCATTTAATACAATATCGTATGCTCTTGCAAAAGCTTTTTGGGGATGAATGTCAAAATCATTTATCGTTTGTTTCGACGGACTAGTGAATGGGTGGTGCATTGGTTGAAATGAATTGGTTTGCGAATTGAATTCAAATAATGGTCAATTAATTACTCATAAAAATTTGTACTCCTGCGTTTTTTTTAAATTAAGAATGTTACCTAGTTCATTCCTGACTGCGCCCAAGGCCTGATTAACTATTAATAATTCATCAGCTATCATCAACAATGTACCTTTTTTAAATTGATGATAATTAAATATTTCATCAATAACTTGATGTTCTATCGCTTTAATTGATCCTTCTAAAACAACACCATCATATGTCAGATGCATTAAATCATAAGCTTGATTATCTTTGGCGTATTTCCGTAATGTTTCGATTTGCTTATTTTCTAACAATAGATTTGGGACAACAATATATTTAACATGCTTACGATTATTGAGTGCTTCTTTAATAATTTTAAAATTAGTATTTTTAAAAAATGAAGATCCATCATTCAACAATAGATCAAATCTAATATCTGGTTTATCTGACCCATATAAATTCATTGCCACTGTATAGTCCATTGTCGTAAAAGGAGTAATTAAATCAATATTAAATAATGATGCAAAAACTTTAACAAACATTTTTTCAATTATTCTCATGATGTCTTTTTCATCGCAAAAAGACATTTCAATATCCAGTTGCGTAAATTCGGGCTGACGATCAATTCGCAAGTCTTCATCACGAAAACAACGAGCAATTTGAAAATAACGATTAAAACCGCTAACCATCAATAACTGTTTATAAATTTGTGGCGATTGTGGCAATGCATAAAAATAACCGCGTTGAATTCGGGATGGTACTAGATAGTCTCTCGCTCCTTCGGGTGTGGGTTTAGATAATATTGGCGTTTCTACCTCAATAAATTCACGACTCAATAGATATTGTCTTATGCTATTAATGATTTTTGAACGCATAACAAAACGTTCTAACATCTGTGGTCGGCGAAGATCTAAATAACGGTATTTTAAACGCGTATCTTCTAAAGCATCGGTTTGATTTTCAACAATCATGGGTAATCCTATCGCTTTAGAAAGAATTTTAAAATTAGATAAAATGATTTCAATATTGCCTGTTGATAAATTGGTATTTGGACTTTGTCGCTTTTGTACCACACCATCAATTTCTAAGATTGATTCTTTGGTAATTTCGTGTATGCTGTTAAAAAAAGAATTATCTTGTTTGATAACAACCTGCACTAATCCATAGCGATCAGCTATATCTAAAAAAACCAAGGAACCTAGTTTACGAATTTTTTTAACTCAACCTTTAATTTTTATTTTTTTATTAATGAATTTTTCATCAACTTTACCGCAATAAATAAAATTCATATACCAAATATCTATTCGCTAATTATATTTAGTAATTCATTAATTTATTTATTTTGAAATAGTAAAATATTAAATGCTAAAATAATTTCATTAAAAGCACATATTCGTGGGCATAGTTTAGTGGTAAAACAATAGCTTCCCAAGCTATTGATGTGAGTTCGATTCTCATTGCCCGCTCCAAATATCAAACAAGATCTAATAATGATCAATTTTTGATACCGCATTTTTTATATGAGCAACAATTTTTTGTTTTATCAAATCGAGAATTCCTAAAATTAATCGCAGTTTAGTATAATACTGCGAATCAATAAATTTTATTAGTGAAAATTCAAAAAATATTAATAGTGGATGGGTACTATGGAACGGGTTTTAACATTCCGCATTTTGCTAAACTTTTAAACATTAAATGCTATCACTTATTAACTCCAGCCGTAATGAATAGCAATTTTAATAACAGTCAAATAATGTTAACTATTGATCATTATTTAAAAAACGTTTATGTTAAAAATTTTAAATTAGATTCGTTAAATATCAAAGATATTGATAGCTTAATAAAAAAAATGATTCCGTATCATTTTGATGCAATTATCCCAGGTACTGAAACAGGTGTGGCATTAGCTGATCTTATTGCACATAAATTGGGATTGAATAATTGCAACGATTATCATACTTCTAACAATCGTTTAAATAAAGAAAAAATGCAAAATGCATTAAAAGAGAAAGGATTAAATTACATTCCTTTTACACAAGTTCTAAATCTTAATGAATTAATAAAATGAAAAAACAAGAATAAGTTTGAAAAAATTATATTAAAACCTTCTAATGCTTCAGGTTCTGAAAATCTATACTTGTGCAGTAGCGAGCTTGAAATAGAAAAAGCATATACCGAATTCAAATCATATAAAACTTTTTTTCTTAAAAATGGTGGAGAAATGTTAGCAGAGAAATTTATCGAAGGTGATGAATATGTTGTAAATACATTCTCGGTGAGTGGCTTACATACTGTTTCCGAGATTATTTGATACCACAAAATCAAAAAACATAACACCATTATTTATCAAGATGAAGTATTGATCAGAAAACTTGATTCACAAATGAACCAATTAATTAATTACACATTTAAATGTTTAGATGCATTAGACATAAAATTTGGTGCAGCGCACAATGAATTAATAATATCCAAAGATAAAAAAATATATTTAGTTGAATCGGGTGCAAGAATGATGGGAAATTGTCCATATTTAAAAAGTTTTCAACGTGCGGTTGGACACAACTCATTCAATTGACTGTTTGATAGTTATTTGAAAAAACCCAATAAATGTAAATGAATTAAACAACCATATCAAACAAAATTTAATTGAATTCGAATAATTTTCTGAAGTGATTATGACGGAAAAGTAAGCAAAATTCTTGCTTATAAAACATTAAAACAATTTCAAAATATTAAAGAAATAAATTTTGATTTATTAAAGTTTAACCAAATGCATTTAAAATACACCAAATCACTGATTGATTCGCCAGGCTCTTGCACGATTTTAGATGGAAATTTAAACAAGTTAAATAGCACATACGAAAGGGTTATTAGTTATTTACAAGAACCGGAGAAATATTTATGGGAATTAAACAAATAGATCTTAAACACTGTATAAAAGAAACATATTTTGATTATTTTTATAAACAATGTGAAAGTAATCCTCTTAAAAAATGTTTAATATCAATATCTACTAATGATTTTTTAAGCTATAAGCAAACAAATGACTTGTCTAACAAGATTGCACATTTTTTATTAAGTTCATTAAAGGTAAAGCAAAATTCGGTGATAGGAATTTTAATGGAGCGATCAGCAAAAATTCCTTTGGCGATGATTGGAATAAACAAGGCAAAATGTGGATTTTTAATTATTGATAAAAAAACGCCAATTAAACGAATGGAATTTATGTTGGAAAATAGTAATGTTAAAAATGTGATTACTGATTCATTTACAAAAGATGAGTTAAAAATTAAAAGTATAAACATTATCCCATTCGATAAAATTTTAAATTTTTCTAAAAATTATCCGTTACCTAAAATTTTACCTAACGACATTCTGTGTCACTCGTATACATCCGGAACAACCGGAATGCCAAAATGTATAATTCAAAAACATGTAGCACTGAAAAATGTAGCTGATGCCTATGCAAATCGACTAGTTCCTGCTAATATAGTTGAAAATACTATTTATGGTGTTTTCCCACCAATTAGTTTCGTGGTTTTTTTAACTGATATATTGTGCTCCATTGCATTAGGATTTGAAGTACACATTTTGTCATTATCTGAACAATCTTCCTATGTAAATTTAATTACATACATAAACGATAACAAACTTACACACTGCTTCGTCCCACCATCATTACTTAATGTTTTTATTGAACGATATAATGGCGATAGTCTTAAATTAGTTTTGACAGGTGGAGATACAGTATTTATTAATGCAAAACCTAAATTTGATATTTTAGTGGGATACGGTCTCTCCGAAGCTCTTTCGGTGATGCTTTATAAATTTATCACACCTGATTCTCACATTACCAGCGTGAGTTATGATGGCATTATTGATGGTAATTTACTATATTTAGTAAACGAGAAAAATCAAGTAATAAATCAAATCGGTGAGATTGGTGAGATTTGTATTAGCGGACCAAAAGTTTCAGTGGGTTATCAAAATTTACCAAATGAGAATAAAAAAGTATTTGTTAATAATCCGTGAAATAAAAATGAGATTCACTATTATGAAAAGTTATTAAGAACAGGTGATTATGCAAAATACACATCATCTAATGCAATTGAAATACTAGGACGAAAAGATTCACAAGTCGAAATTAACGGCAATCGTGTTGAGTTGAAAGAAGTAGAAAAAAATTTACGAAACATACCAGGAATAACTGAATCTTACATTCTTAAAAAGACTGATCATGACGGTGAAAATTATTTAATCGGATATTTTAGTGCTAATGGAACATTAAGTATAAATTTCATAAAGGAAAAACTATCAGAAATATTGATGCCATACATGATTCCTAGATTTTTTAAGCAAGTAGACTTTTTACCTAGAAATACTAATGGAAAAGTGGATATTTCTCAATTACCACCAATTGATTTGACAACATACACTTCTATTAGTGAAAGCGAAAACAATTCAAATAAACTTGAAATAATTACAGATATGTTTAAGAAAATATTGCGTCTAAATATGACTAAAATTGATATAAATGCGAATTTTTTCGATTTAGGTGGTTCTTCAATTAAAGCTATGGAATTAGCATATCAAATTGAGCAAAAATTGCATTTTAAAATTCTTGCTTCTGATATTTTTAATAATCCAACCATTAAAAAATTACATTCTTTTATTCAAAAAGACGGGAAAAACGAATTAGTTCGTGTCATTGGGAAAAATAATTTAAAATCTGTCCCTTTGTTTTTCTTTCACACCGCAAACAATGGAACAGAAGTCTATAACCCTTTAATAAAATTATTAAATTCGAATATTTCTGTACATTGTTTCGAGAACTATAACTTGTTAATAAATCAGCACAAAAGATTAAACGGAATTAAAAAAATTGCTAGTTTTTACGTAAAACATTTAAAAACTATTCAATCAAAAGGACCGTATTTTTTAGGAGGGTGATCTTATGGTGGAACCATCGCTTTTGAAGTTGCGTTGCAACTTCAAAAAAATGGTGAAAAAGTTGAGAAACTTTTCATATTAGATAGCAATATTGTGAATTCCGCAAAAGAACGCGAAGTTTTGGAAAAACTAAAAGAATCAAATTATTTTCAACGTTATCTAATGTACGATCCGTTTTGCGAAAACATTCGTAAATCTGGATTATTAGATAAATTATTGAAAAACGGTAAAGATACCATGACTGATTTAATTGAATATAAGCCAACCAGTGTTTATCAAGGTGATTTTTACCTATTTAAAGAAAATCATTTAGCAGGTATTAATAATGAAAAATTGGAGAAATTAGCAGGAGACTCCAAAATAAATTTATCTGAATTCAAAAAAATAAATGGTTTTGATAAATTTATTAATCCTAATAAAATTAAAATCATTCACTTAAGTGAAACACACGATTTGATGTTAACTGGTAAGTCATTGTATACTATTGCGCAAACAATTAACCGGTCTTTGTCTTTTAAAAAGTTAAAGAATTAGCAAAATCATCAGTTACATTTTTGAATTTAAATTTATAAAAATTCGGATGTTTAGCATCCATACAAAATGCATAGCTATAATTGTTTCACACTCCGTTATATATTAAACTTTTTTTAGATTTAATGAATTTATGATTATTTGTAAATAAATCAGGATCAATAAAAAAAACTCTCCTATTCATTTTCCAATAACTCTCTTTGATGGATCAAAAGCGATAACATAATTCTGAATTGTAATTATTGTTTTTTGCAAGTGATAATTCTCTATTGTTTAAAAACAAATGACTATTCTTTTCAAAATTAAAAGTTTTATCAATTTTTTCGATATCTATCCCGTGATTAAATTTCCCATAGCTGAACAAGCAATAGTTCCCTGCATGAGTAATACTAATGAAATATAGGTTATTCTTAACCATTCATTTACCATATTTATTACAGTATAAAAAGCCTTCATTTGGTAAATTATTTTTAATAAAATACGTCTTTAAAAATGCTGATGAAATTAATAACTTTTGATTACTATTCGTTATCCTTTTAATATGTAAATTTAATAATCTATTATTTTTAAAATTCTTCGGAATGGACTGAATTTTAATTTTTGATATATCTACATAGTTTATATGTATCTCATTTGTGGAAAAAGCCATAAATATACTCAATACGATAACAAAATATTTGGGAAATTATACACAAATCGACTAGTTTGTCAAGTAACCACATTTTATCCTAATACATGCATTCTATAAGTTTAATAATTGGAATTATTAAATCTGTGATTTTACCAACGATTCACTTTGAAATTATGTTACTTAATGATTATTTTTTGTCGAAAATCTTATTTAGATCAAAAATGCAATTAATATTATTTTCCACAATTACTATAGTATCGGTAAAATCGTACAACCTGAATATTGGGACTGTGACTGATATCAACTTATTGCTTCTTCAGGAACATTAATAACACAATAATGTTTATAACCAAAAGCGGTTGCTCATCCAGTTACGCCTTGCGTTCCATCTCAAAACGGAAAAGTAACGGATTGGATATTGTCAGATCATCGTAAACATTGTGTCTCAAAACTTGATAGAGTATTTGGAAAAATTATTTCAGTGACAAAAAGATGATATTTTAAAAAGATGTTTTTAATTGTTGATATATCGTAATTGAAAGCATCAGTTAAATCTATTTTTCCTCATGCTAGTCCAGAAGATAATTGACTTCCATTGAATCCGTTAGTAGGCATTAGAAATTGTCCAATAATATTTCCATCATGATCATATTCATTTTTAACTCGCAAATTTATATCTTGAGAATTTGATTCAATCCAGCAAAGCTTCTGTGGTGAGATAATTGCCGTAAGTGAATTAGTTCTTCGAAACGCAATGCCTGATGAACTTGCAAACATAGATGTTAAATATTTAGGAATATAAGCAGCATAACAATTAAGCTCACCAAATGAATCTCACGAGTGTATCGACGTTACACTATTTGGAAATGTAATAGTACCAGTAATCCCGTTGCAAAAAAAACTCCTAATACCGACACTTAATAGATTATTTGATAATCTCAATCAACTAATCCCGGGGTAAGTTGTTTGTCCACCGCTTACTAATAAATCGTATGCCAACCCTTGTTTATAACTTGAGTCAGTTGCTTGAACATTGAACGCAGCACCAGCAATTGAAGTAACAGCATAAGTTTGATCATCATATTCTACTGTATCAGGTATATACAAACGGTTAGCATTCATGTGAGTGATATGATCAGGATCAGCAAATCCAGTAACTGATGCAGTTAAATCACCAGCATCGTAAGTGTAACTAAAATCATCTGGTACAGTATCAATGTATTGGTCAAACACTGATAATGTTACTGGTAATGAACCTGAATAAAATATCGTGTTTGATGGTTTGAGACTAAATGTTAAAC
>JAITRQ010000003.1 GCA_031288285.1 Mycoplasmataceae bacterium | reverse complement strand
AATGGTTTAGGTAAAGTTTTATTGTTGTAATCATTTAAATCAATTTTTGTGGCATTAGGTTGTTCATTAGAATGACTAGTTGAAACTATAGGAATGAAACAAGTAGTAAATGCGGATGTAAAAATCACACTAGTAAAAAATAGTGAAACAGTTATGAGTTTTTTAAATGAAAATTTCTTCATAACTATTTAATCCTTACCAACTTGGGTACAAATAAAAAACAAAGTAGTCGGTTGGACCACTTTGTTTGTGTTGAAAAAATTAACTTACTTAATTCGCAAGTGTGTGTGTGTGTGTGTGTGTGTGTGTGTGTGAAAGACTACTTAAAAACATGAATAAATTATAACTTCAAAAAAAAAAAAAAAAGATACAGTTTTTACAATAATGCATTAATGGATTATTCCGTCAAATTATCCGATAATCGTATCCACTTTTATCCTTATCGCAATTTATTTTTTTTGTCTGCAGTTGTGATAATATTTCTAGCAAATTGACGATTAATTTCATTAACAATAACACTAATTTCATTTTTATTAATTACATTAATGTCAGTTTTAACATAATCATCAAATAATTCACTATTAACTGTCAATTTGTCATTGCTAAGTAAGTGTGATAAACTAACTCCCACCAAACGGACGTTTTGATCTAAAAAATTATTATGATATAGCTTAATAGCACGCAAAAGAATGATTTCATAATCATCAGTATGGTGGTCAATAGTTAACGATCGATTTTGACTAACAAAATTAGGGTATTTAATGTTTATTGAAATAGTTTTTGTTTGCATTTGGTATTCTTGTAAACGTTCTACCACATTTTTGACTAATTCTACTAATTTCAGTTTAATTTCTTCTCAATCACTAGTATCTTCTAAAAAAGTTTCACTAGCTCCGATCGATTTGGGTGCATTGTGAGCGTAATCTAATTCATCACTGTCATAACCATTTGCACGCTGGTAATGAACAATTCAATTCTTGTCTAAAAGCGATTCAATAATTTGTTTATTTTGCGATTTAGCAATATCACCAATTGTTTTGATGCCATGTTTTTTTAATAAAGTGGCAGTTGCCTTACCAATTCATATCATGTCATCAATTGGTTGGGGTCATATTTTGGTTGGCAAATCTTCTTGATAAATACTAGTAATCCCGAATGGTTTTTTATAATCACTACCCATTTTTGCTAAAAATTTATTTGGTCCAATACCGATTGAACATCTTAATTTAATTTTGGATAAAATGGTATTTTGAATTTTCTTAGCAATTTGGTATGGTGTAATATGTTCTTTGATTAAATGAGTAATATCAACATAGCATTCATCAATTGAAGAGACTTCAATTCTATTAGTAAAATCTACGGCAATGATGTTAAAAAATTTATCAGCATAATTGCGGTATACGTCAAAATGGGGTCGAGCAATAATCGCATTGGGACATAAACGTAACGCTAGGTGTAATGGCATCGCTGCTTTCACACCATAACTTCGCGCTAAATAATTAGCACTTGATACAACTGATCGTTTTGTTCTACCCGCAACAATGATTGGGTGATTAGCATAGTGAGGATTTAATAATTCTTCAACTGATGCAAAAAAAGAATTGATGTCAATATGTAAAATATGTTTCATACCCAATCAATTATTGTTGTTCGAAATAAACTAAATATTCTTGGTTCTTTTTTTTATTACCCAAAATTGCTGCGGGAATTACACCGTGAATAACAAAATGTTCATCAATTAAACATGTTTTAACTTTCGTAATGGCTAAATTACGTAATTTAATATTATGAATTTTACCTTTACATTTGGCTAATATTTGGGGTGTTAATTCAAACTGAGGTTTAATTAACATAATCGCTTTGTAAGGATAATGAAATATTTGCTTTAAATGAGTAATTAGTTTAGTTAACGAAATAAACGAAACATCACCAACCATAATATCAATTTTATATTTAAATAATGACAAATTGATTTTATTAAAATGAGTTTGGGGATAATTAATGAGTCGTGGATTATGCGATAACGATTCATCGAGTTGTCCTTTACCCACATCTACTGCATAAACGAGTTTAGCCCCTAATTTTAAACACACTTGACTAAACCCACCCGTACCTGCACCAACATCTAAAATTACTTTGTTAGTAAAATCAAGATTTCATGAATTAACTGCTGTCAATAATTTATATGCTCCACGCGAAACATATGTTTGGGTCGAAATAATCGCGATTTGATCAGCGTTGTTTATTGAAAAATTAGCTTTAGTAACAATAGCACCATTAACCTTTATGATTTTATTTTTGATGGCTTGCTGTGCTTTTGATCTAGTGGCATAATAACCGCAGTTAACTAAATGTAAATCTAGTCGCATAAATTTACTTACGATATACTTCTTGACCTTTAATAATCGTTTTTAATACATTAAACTTCTTATCAATAACGACAAAATTAGCCCAATAGTTTGGAGCAATTTGACCAACAGATTGGTGCATATTAATAGCACGGATCGGGTTATAAGAAGTCATTTTGACTATATCCGTAAGTGAACATTTCGTAGCTTTATAAAAATTTGCTACTTGTAGGTTGTAAGGCATAACCGCACCAGCAATGGTGTTATCACTTGCTAATGTTGCAATGTTTGTGTGTTTGATAATATCTAAATCACCCAATTTGTAACGACCATTCTTTAAGCCTTTACAACTTAAAGTGTCGGAGACAATGATAATTGAATTAGCACTTAATGTTTGATAAGTAGTTTTTAATACCAAAGGGTCTACATGAATACCATCTGTAATTAGCTCTACATATGCGTGATTTTTTAACAGTGCAGCATTGAGTATTGAGGGGTTACGGTGCGAAAATGGCGCCATCGCATTGTATAGATGGATATAACGCGATGCACCATTAGTAATCGCTTTTAATGCGGTTATTGCTGATGCTTGTGAATGACCAAGTGCTACAGCAGTTGATTTAGCTAGAGTGTGAATATAAGATGCATTCTTACTCACTTCTGGAGCGATGGCTATAGTTTTAATTAATTTCGTATTATTTTTAACAAATTCAATTACATCATTATTTAGCGGTTTGATGTATTTGGCGTTATGTGCTCCTTTTTTTGCTTTGGCTAAAAACGGACCTTCTAAATATCAACCTAAAATAATCGCATTTTTATCAGTGGATAAAGCTTGATAAAAATGATTAGCAATTTGTAATAAATCATGGTAAGAACAACTAACCGTTGTTCCTAATACATTAGTCACGCCTTCTTGTGGTACAGATTTTAAATATTTTTGTAATGATAATTGGTAATTGACATTAGTCAAATCATTAAATTCTCAACCATATCCCCCGTGTGTGTGAATGTCTACAAAACCAGGTAATAATACATTATTAAAATTGGGTTGATCTGATTTTTTAATAACTTTAGTAATTAACCCATTTTCAATATGTATGTCTGCTACATAAATTTCTTGATGAGTAGCAATGGTTTGATTTTTAATTACCATAAATATTATTTACCAGGTAATTGAATTAAAGCAGTACATGGAACATTTTTTTTAGCCAAAATTTTTATACCATTAAGTTCTGGCAATTCTACTACTGTTATTACCCCAACAACAATCGCTTTTAATTTTCGTACTAATTCTGTTAGACCTACGATTGTCCCTCCCGTAGCTAACAAGTCATCAATGATTAATACTCGTGAACGAGGTTTAATATCTTGTTTATGAACTTCAAACTTAACGGTTCCGTATTCAATCCGGTTCATAACTTTAATTGTTGGTCGGGGTAATTTACCAGTTTTACGTGCTGGTATAAAAGGTTTGTGTAGAGCATTAGCAACAGGAATCGCAAATCAAAAACCGCGTGCCTCTGGTGCAAGAATCACATCAAATTTCATTTTTTTAGCTATTTTTATAATGTTTTGAGTGACAGAATTTCAAACTTCAGGTTTAAGCAAAATTTTAGTTAAATCTTTAAACTGAATTCCTTTTTTAGGAAAATTGGGAATATTGGGGATATTATTAGCAATGATTTGCAAGGTTTTATTCATAAAAAATGACACAATGGATTATATTACTAACTAAATAATATCAACCAAGATATTATCTAATAAGTTGATGTTATTTGCTACTAAATGGTGGTTTTTAATTCGGACATCATGTAATTGTTTCTTAAAGTGGTTGTACGCATGCAAAAATGACTGCTTTCGCAAATCTAATCCTTTAGTTAACCTAAGTCCCATCATCAATGTTTGAAAGTAATGGTCACTCAATGTATAGTGTTTAAACTCTCTAGACCATTTACTAACATTACCAGTATTAACATAATAATTAGGGTAAGTGTATCCGCACGCTCCTAGTCCAATACCACACCAATCTTTTGTTAACCAATAAGCAAGATTATGTTGGCATTGAAAACGTTTCTGCAAACACCAATTACTTACTTCATACCGTTGATAACCCATATCAGCCAGACGTTTAATAATATGACGTAAATCGCGTTCGCTTAATGTGTCATCTAGTTTGGTTATAGTTTTTGTAAGCAATGCGTGCGGTTTTAACTCTAATGCATAAAACGAAACATGCGGAATAGCATACTCATGAATAAAATTAATGGCACCATTGATATCAGTCAAAGAAATTTCTTCATAACCGTAAACAAAATCTAAACTAATATTCGTAATTTGACATTGGCGTAAATGTTCAACTGCTTTCTTAACATCAATAAAGCCGTGCTGGCGATTAAAACGCTTTAAGACCATGGAATTAGTGGTTTGTGCTCCAATTGACACTCTATTCACGCCAAATCGTTGCAACAGTTTGGCTTGAGATAATGTCAAAAATTCAGGATTGCACTCAATACTAAATTCACATTTGTCACTAGCGCATGCGTGCAGTGCATTTAATAATTTAGCAAGTTGTTTATCATTGAGACAGTTGGGTGTCCCCCCGCCAACGTAGATGGTATCAAATTTACATCCGTGACAATTGGTAAATAACTCTTTGATTAGTGTCTTAATATACTTACTCTTCACGCTATTAGTACATACATAACGTTCAAAATCACAGTATGTACAAATACTAGCACAGAAAGGAATATGCACGTAAAGGTGTTTTAATTGTCTTTGCTTCATTTTAAAACTTGGTTAAGAATTTGCGTTTTATTTCTTTGGTTATATACCAATGGATTAACATAATGATGTTTGATTCAAGTAATTTGCCGTTTTGCAAATTGTCGTGTTTTTTGTTGAATTAGTGTTGTAGGAACGGGACGTGCGTGTACTAGCGCTTGGAGTATCTCGCGATAACCAATTGCTTTAAACGCTTGCAAATTCATTAAACTCTTATCTTTTTGTCACAATAATTTAATTTCATCAATTCAATCTTTTTTTAACATTACCAATACCCGCTGGTTAATATGCGCATACAATGAAGGACGTGGTCGGATACACGATATAAAAAGCGGATCATAAATAGGTAGTTTGTTAGTGGTGGGTGGATAGTCAAAAATTTGCAATGCTCTTACCAAACGTTGCTGATTATGTGGACCAATCTTTTGAGCACGATCGCTATCACGCGTAAGTAGCATGTTGTATAACTCGGGAGTAGTTAAGTGTGCATATTTTTGATCACGTTTGGGTACGCGAGTCAAATCGTAATTTTGAATTAAAGCGTTAACATACAAATGTGAACCACCAACGATAATAGGAATTTTATGACGAGCAAAAATATCATCGATTGTTGTTTTAGCTTCATCCTGGAATCGCTTGATATCCCATTCGTCATAAATGGATACACAACTTAATAAATGAAATTGCGCTTGTTTTAACTCCTTCGTTGTGGGTTTGTTCACACCGATATTTAATTCTTTATAAACTTGGAATGCATCTGCATTTACTATTTCCCCATTTAATTTTTGTGCTAAAAAAATTGCTAATTTAGTTTTATTAGTAGCGGTGGGGCCAATGACGACAATTACTTTAGGTAATTTATTTTTTGTCATACTGCTTAATGCGATTAACAATATCACGAACCGCAACTGCAGCTTCACCGTGAGCACAAATTAAACTACTAGGTTTACCTTCATAGATGCAAACATCACCAATGGCATAAATATTTTCAATACTTGTCATTTGGTTAATTTTAACAACGATTCGTCCCACACTATTCACAGCCACATTTTTAAATGGCTCTAAATTATTACGATTGATACTTTGACCGTATTGAACCAAAACAACTTGGTATGGTATGTGTAAAACTTCATGAGTGATATTATGCTTAATATCCACTTTATCATTAGCAATAGAAATAATTTCATAATCAAGAAGAACTTTGATTTTATTAACTTGCATTCGCGCGACATTTTCACCATTGGCTCTAAATTCATTTCGACGATGAATGATTGTTACATCATTAGAAATCTGATTCTCTGCTAACTCATTAGCTCAGTCCACGGCTGCATCACCCCCGCCAAGGATAACAACACGTTTATTGCGAAAGTGATCTAATGAATCAAAAGCATAATGAATATGGTTCGATTGATCAACATTAATAGTCAATTTATTGGGATTAAATATACCAGCACCTGTGGCAATAATAATTGCTTTAGCAAATACTTCGTGTTGGTTTGATAAACCAATCATTCATCCGCTAGCATGCGCGCGACAAGAAGCAACAGTAGTTTGTAACAATGTTTTTATTGGCGAATGTTCGTGTAATTGTTTGCGAAAATGATTAATTAATTCATATGCTTTAATGCCATAAAATCCGGGATAATCATAAATTTTCTTTTGACTATATAAATTTTGGGGTTGACCACCTAAATTAGTAGTAGCTTCTACTAGTAAGGGTGTTAACCCTTTAATGTGCGCTAAATATGCCGCAAATATGCCCGCTGGACCAGCACCAATTATTACTACATCATAGCTATCTATGGGATTGTGTGAATGACTAACCATGGCAATATTTTAAGTGTTTTCGTGATAAAAACGTATTAAATATAGTACATTTAATCCGTAGATACGTAATAATAAACAAATATAATTAGTGCTATATGGCACAGCACTATAACCACAGCGAAATTGAAAATAAACTGTATCAAGATTGATTACAAGCAAAACTATTTCGTACTGCCAAAACGATAAAACGAAAAAAGACTTTTAGTGTTTTACTCCCTCCACCCAATATTACGGGTAAATTACATTTAGGTCACGCATGAGACGGAACATTGCAAGATGTGATGATTCGGTACAAGCGACTTAATGGTTATCATACCGTATGATTACCCGGATTAGACCATGCGGGAATTGCTACCCAAACTAAATTTGAAAAAATTCTCAAATTACAAAATATTGACAGACAATCACTTTCAGCAGACATATTTTTAGAACGATTGAATGATTGAGCTAAACAGCAAAAAGAATTTATTCATCAACAATGAGCGCAACTGGGTTTTAGTTTGTCTTATGAATATGAAATCTATACACTTGATACTAAAGTATCAACACTAGTTAATAACGTTTTTAAAAAATTGTATGATGCTAAATTAATTTATCAAGATTATAAATTGGTTAATTGGGATGTAAAATTACAATCGGCCATTTCCGATATTGAAGTTATCCACAAACCCACAACTTCAAAAATGTATTATTGTAAATACATTCTTCATAACCACACAACATTTCTACCCGTAGCCACCACTAGACCAGAAACAATGTTTGGTGATGTCTGCTTATTTGTTAATCCGCGTGATACGCGTTACACAAAGTTCATCAATCAAGAAGTGATTAACCCTGTTAATCAACAACTTATTAAAGTTTTCGCAGATTCTTATGTTGATATGAATTTTGGTACAGGTGTAATGAAATGTACACCTGCTCATGATTTTAACGATTACCAATTAGCGCAAAAACACCACTTGCAATATCATAGCATAATGTCACCTAATGGTCAATTAAATCAATATGCTAAACCATACGATGGTTTAGATCGATTGCAAGCAAGAGAAAAAATTATCGATGATTTAAGCAAGCAAAATTTATTAATAAAAGTTGACACCATCAATAACGAAATTGGTTATAGTGAACGAACTGGTGAAATCGTTGAACCATTGCTTTCCAAACAATGGTTTATCAAAGTTCAACCGCTTGTTAAAAAAGTTATTAAATTAATGTCTGAACAACCTTCAGAATTTTTACCATCACGCTTTAAGCATGAAGCGAAACGATGATTACACAATATGAATGATTGGTGTATTTCACGGCAATTATTATGGGGTCATAAAATTCCTGTTTGAACCAATATTAAAACTAAGCAAGTTCAAGTGGGTAATGTTCCCAATAATCATACCCAATGAATTCAAGATCCTGATGTCTTGGATACATGATTTAGCTCTACATTATGACCTTTAGCTTCAACTAAATATAGTCCGTTCACCGCCACACATCAACTTTATCCAATTAGTATGTTAGTCACTGGTTATGACATTTTCTTTTTCTGGGTAGTACGGATGTATTTACAATGTACTAACATTGCTAATGTTTTACCTTTTAAACATGTATACATTCATGGTTTAGTACGTGATAGCAACAACCAAAAAATGTCCAAGTCATTAAATAACGGTATTGATCCGATGGATGTTATCAAAAAATATGGAGCAGATGCATTAAGAATTTTTTTAGTCTCATCAGCAGCAATTGGTGAAGACTTAAGATATGATGAGACTAAAATTCAGCACTATTGAAATTTTATTAACAAGTTATGGAATGCTTGTAATTTTCTAGCGAATAACAAATTCACTAAAAGTAAACTTATCAATTTACATCCTTTTAACTTTTACATTATTGATGCTTTCAACCAAACGATTGCTAACATCACGAGAAATATGGATCAATACAATTTTGTTGTTGCTAGTAAATACCTTAATGATTTTGCATGAGAAATTTACTGCAACCGTTATTTAGAATACATTAAACCATTATTAAAACAAGATAATCATTTAAAAAAAGAAACACTTTTTGTAGCAAATACTATTTTTACCAATATCTTGATATTAATGCACCCATTTTGTCCATTTGTTAGTGATTATCTTTACCAAAATTTAAACCATGAAAAATCAATTATGTTAGCGTCATGACCTAAAAAAATCAAAATAAAATCGTCTGGAATTACTAAAAATTTAATTACTACTTTTATAAAAATTCATAGTTTTGTTAAGGACTTGCGTATTAAACATAGTTTAAAAAATACCCAACTAATTAGTATCAATTTAATTACTCCACATAAATTAGTTTTAAATAAAATCAATGCACTATGCCAATTATTTAATATTCAAATAATGCATATTGCAACTAAACGTATCAACCACCAATTTGCGGTTTTGGTATTAGATGAATTAACAATTGAATATGATCACAATTTCACAGATCAACAATTGCAGAAACAAAATTTATTGAAAGAAAAGGTTCTTTTATTGGCTGAATTAGAACGTTCAAAACTAATCCTTAATAATCCAAACTTTTTAGCCAAAGCTCCCAAAAATAAAGTCATACTTGAAAAAAGTAAGCAACAACAATACCAAAAGCGTCTTGAACAAATTAATCTTACACTTACCAAAATAAAATAAGACTAATCATTTTTGAAAAATAACGGTGTAACACTACTTGACATTATATAAATTTGCAGTATTATATGTATGTCAACTTAGTAGGTTGAAGGCTTCTATGACTGGCGTAGAACTGCGGTGATGTGAATCCGAGTCTTACGGGGCTTTAGACTTTAACGCCCAAGTGAAAGAATGTGAATCTTGCAAAAGATTCACATTTTTCTTTTATCTCATAACTTATAATTAAAATGTGTTGCAAAAACCTAATACTAAAATTGTTTGTTTAGATACTAGTCATTCTGATTACATTTTAAGATTTAACAGATTTCTAAAGGAAAAAAGTAGTAACAATAACTAATGCGGTGTTGCTTGACTTTTTATGAGTTTATGATATTATATAAACGTCAGCTAACTTAGTTGGCGGCCGCTTGTGGGCTTATCCAAGATATGGAACTATGGTTTCCCGAGTTATAGATGCTATCTCGTGATCGCATCGTAGAAATGTTAAAAATAATTGAAGTTCTCTATATACCTAGAGAGCATAGCGACTATGTTGAACGCTTGAATACGTTTTTGAATCCAACAAATAATCCAGGTATTACAACAGCTATGTGAAACAAAAATGTTGTTGTGGCAAAAGTTGTAACAAAATTTTATCGTCCATTGACGGTTTTTGATTACGATGAAAAAAACACATTTCAAAAATGTTTTTCTTATTCTTCTCCTGATTCATCTACAAAAAAGCACGATTTGAAGTATTATATTCTTGAAAATAAAACAAAAATTAATGTAAACGCACCCATTCTAATCCCAACCAAATATTTAACTATCATCAAATTTAAACATGAAATTAATTTAGCTAATAATAAAAATGTGGAAAATTGACTTATTGAAACTCAAAAAGATTTTATTCTTGTAAAAAAGAATGCGACAGATATACTTTACCAATATCAATGCGTTAAATATAACTCAGATCATAAACATAAATTTGATCCATGAGAACTACAAAAAGCTCATGATAAAATGATTAACGAAACAAAAGTAGAACAATTTTGTAAACAAGAACTAGGGCTAATTAAACAAAAGGTAAAATAAAATAAGACTAAATCTTGTGATACACCAATAGATTAGCGATATCAACTAATATTTTGGTATTAAATTCACTCACTTTACTAATTGTATCTTGCCATTGCTGCTGATTAGTCATTGTCGTATTATGAATGGTGTCACTTACAATTTTGATGGTACAAAATTTCACATCATTTTTATGACAAATTTGCGCAATTGCACATGCTTCCATATCAACAGCACTGATTTGCTCTTGCGGTTGAATGTATTTATTAACATTAGCTTGATTAATAAAAACTTCTCCCGTGGCTAATTTACCAGTGTGTAATGCCAAACCATAACCTTTTAATGTTGTCTCGACTAAATCGAGCAACTTTGAATTGATACCGTAATATGCGGGGCAGTGCGGTATTTGGTTTTTCGCATAACCAAAAGCCACAACATCAACATCATAATAAGTTACCGTGTGTGGTAAAAATAAACTAATGGGTTGAATGTTGCCATTAACTGCTCCACATGATCCTAAGTTTACAATCGTGCTAACATTGAAATGGTTGATTAATGTTTGGGACGCACTCGCAGCATTGGCTTTGCCAACACCACTGTAAATTAAAACTGCGGGTTGTTGTAAAACATTAAATACCACCAATTCAAAACCATTCACGCGATGAATTTTAGGTTGATTAAATTGTGGCCAAATATGAGTAACTTCTTGTTTTAAAGAAATAACAAAACCAATCATAGTTGTATTGGTTAAACTAATTCAATTACAGCAATTTCAGTATTATCCCCGTTACGTTTACCAATACGCAACACTCTTGTGTAACCACCATGGCGTTTTGCGTATTTTTTAGCTAGTGCGTCTAATTTCTTCAATAATGCTTGACGGTCAGCGTTTTTAGTATCTTTAATAATTGATAAGATACGTCGTTTAGTTGCTAGCGTATTTGTTTTGGCAAGTGTAATTAAACGTTCCACATGACGTTGTGTTTCTTTGGCTTTAGTAAAAGTTGTTTGAATTTTATTGTAAGCAATGATATCGCTTACTTGCTGACGAATAACCATATTGCGTCAAGACGAAGTTTTACCGGGCTTGTTAACGTAAGACATAAAAAATTAATTTTCTTTAAATGACAAACCGTATTCTGTTAATTGTTTTTGAATTTCACGTAAAGATTTTTTACCTAAGTTCTTAATTTTTTCCACTTCAAGACGAGTCATACTTGTTAATTCTTGAATTGTTTGAATTCCCGAACGTTTTAAACAGTTATAAGAACGTACTGATAAATTCAAGTCTTCAATTGGAATAGATAAAGTTGTTGTTTTTTGTTTTTCGGTTTGTTCTTTCAAAACTTCCATTTTACTAACAGCTTCGTTAATATTGATAATTGGGGTTAAGTGTTCTGCTAAAATTTTACCCGCAATTGCCATTGCATTTTCAGGCGAAATTGCTCCATTAGTTGCAACTTCCATTGTCAAGATATCACCCGTAATGGTTTTAGAAATTTTGTGTTCGTCAACACTATATTGCACACGCGCAATTGGACAAAAATTAGAATCAGTTGCAATAATTGAAAGCGTGTTGACACTTTCGCGGTTTTGACTAAATGATTTAAAACCACGTCCACGAGTCGCATAGATATCCATATCTAATTTAGCATTTGCTCCAGTGGTTGTGGCAATGTATAAATCTTTATTAACAATTTCAAAACCAGTTGGTAATTCAATATCACTAGCATGAATCGCTTTTGGTTCACTAACTCGTAATTTCATTGTTGGTCATTGTTCAAGACGAATCGAATTTAATTCATCGTCAGGAAAAATGTTTTCATCAATAACGACAACTAACTTTTTCAAATTAAGAATGATTTGTGTAACATCTTCTTTGACACCGTTAATTGCTTGAAACTCATGTGTGATGTTAGGTATTTTTACCGCAAACATACTTGCACCAGGTACATTTGATAACATGGTACGTCTTAACGCATTACCTAAAGTAATCCCCAAACCCTTTTCAAGCGGGGCAATAACAAACTTCGCTTGTTGCGAATTTTGACTTTCAATTTGGGGTGTGATTTGATATTTTAGAAATTTTTCCATTTTTTACTCCTTAAGATTATACACTTTATAATTATCGTGGTTTTTTAGGTGGGCGACACCCATTGTGGGGAATCGCTGTTACATCATTTAATTCGGTCACTTCAATCCCGCATGCCGCGATCGAACGCATAGCCGTATCTTTACCTTGACCTGTCCCATTAACATGGATAACAACACTTTTTAATCCCATCGCCATCGCGTTTTTAGTGGCAGTTGTTGCTGCCACACCAGCGGCATAAGGCGTTGATTTTTTTGAACCTTTATAACCGCTAGTTCCTGATGATGCTCATGTTAGGACATTACCATCAAGATCTGAAAACGTGACAATTGTGTTATTAACAGTCGCATGAATATGCGCAATGCCATTAACACTAGCTAATTTACGTTTCTTCTTCGCTTTAACACGTTTAGTTGGTTTGGTTTCGGTTGTTGTTTTTTTCTTATCAGCCATAATATTTTATTAATTCTTAGTTTCAATTTTCTTGTTAGCAATTGTTTTACGTGGTCCTTTGCGTGTACGAGCATTAGACTTGGTACGTTGTCCACGTACGGGTAAACTTTTACGATGTCGAATACCACGATATGTGCCAATTTCAATTAAACGTTTGATATTCATTGCCACATCACGACGTAAATCACCTTCAATTGTCATCTTGATCGCTACTTCACGAATTGCAGCAAGTTCTTGTTCGGTTAATTCACTAATCCGTTTTTCTGGATCAATGTTTGCTTTTTGGGCAATTTTAAAACCAGAAGGAATACCAATTCCATAGATGTGTGCCAAAGCATATGGTACTTTTTTATTGTTGGGAATATCTACTCCTAATATACGTGCCATCTATTATCCTTGTCTTTGTTTGTGTTTAGGGTTTTTGCAAATCACCATAATGCGTCCATGACGCTTAATAATTTTACAATCTTTACAGATTTTTTTAACACTTGTTCGAACTTTCATATTTTACTCTCGATAAACTATCCGACCTTTGGTTAAATCATACGGACTTAATTCAACTTGAACTTTATCGCCCATAAGAATTTGAATGTGGTGAAGTCGCATTTTTCCAGAAATCGTTGCACTAATGATAGCATTATTTTCTAATTGGACTTTATAATTTCCACTTTGAATCACTTCAATCACTTTACCATTCATCTTTATTGTATCTTTAGCCATAATATTTTTTAGCTTTTTTTTAGTTAAGCTGTTAGCACCTCACATCCATCTTTCTTGATTAAAACCATATGTTCACAATGACATGTTAATTGTTGATTTTTAGCAATGACTGTTCAATGATTGACAGGATCAATGTCGTATTGATCACTAGCAGTCATTAACATTGGTTCAATGCAAATAATCATATCGGTTTTAAGTTGTGTTTGTGGCAGATTGGTTTCATAATTATAAACGATTGGATCTTCATGTAACTTATTCCCACAGCCATGACCACCATAATCTTTAATTACTTCGTAATGGTACTGCTTGGCGGTTTGATTAATAATCGATCCAATGTCATTAGTGTAAATACCATCACGAATGATTTTAATTGCGTTCGCTAATGATATTTCAGTAGCATCCACAATTTTTTTAGCAGCAGTTGATGCGGGTGGAATTAAAACATTAAAAGCGGCATCACAAAAATGATTGCGGTATTTCACGCCAACATCAAAAGTAACTAAATCACCAGGTTGAATCACATATTCACTCGGTACACCATGAATTAGTTGCTGGTTGACACTAATACAAATGTGTTTGGGAAAATGACGGTATTGGTAAAAAGCCGCTGTCGCGCCATTAGCTTCAATAATTTCGTTTGCTAGATTGTCGAGTGTAATCAAACTAATACCAGGCTTAACAGCTTGTGTTAAAGCGACTTTGACTTTTTTATAAATAGTCGCTGCGGCTTTAATACATTCAATGTCGTAACTGCTTTTAATATAAATCATAATTATTTTTTAATAAGTTTATTAACCGTCGGGATAAGTTTATCAATCCCTTTATCCGAATTGATTTGGTGTAATTTGTTTGTTTTTTGGTAATAACTAATTAATGCTAATTTCGCCGCGTCATAAGTTGCAAAACGCTGTTTGATAGTAGTGATATTATCATCTTTCCGTTGCATCAAAATACTACCGTCTAAATCACAAATACCGGGTTTTTTAGGTGGATCAAAATAAATATTGTAGATTTTTTTACATTGGGGGCAAATCCGTCGACCCACAATTCGTTTAACCGCGATATTTTGATCCACATTTAATAATAAAATTAAATCGACACTAGTGATCGCATCAAGAAATTGGGCTTGTGCTACAGTCCGCGGATAACCATCAAAGATTAAATTGTTAGCATTAGCATATGTAGTTAATAAAGCATTTTTGACAACAGTATTAGTAATCTCGTCTGACACTAATGTTCCTGACACCACAATGTTTTTTAATTCAATACCTAATGGTGTTTGCTCATTAATGTTCTTGCGAAATAAATCACCGGTGGAAAGATGTTGGTAATGAAAATGATCGACAAGATATCGTGATAGTGTTCCCTTACCCGAACCTGGTGCTCCTAATAAAACAATACGCATATTAATCGTTGCTTTGCTTAACCCAAATAAAAAAATTTATCATAGTTGCGATATTCGCGGATCTTCTTCGTCAGCCGGTTCTTGATAAAATCGCGATTCAATCCTGGTTCTAGTCACGTTATAACCACTAGTCGTAGAAGCACTCTTAATTGAATTTCATAATTCCACTGTTGCTGTCACAATAATGATAATTCCCGTACCACCCAGTGCTAGTCCTGAAGGAATTCCCGTAATCAACGACACAACATAAGGCAAAACAGCCACAACCGCTAAAAATGGTGCACCTAGTCAATTAATCCGGTTTAAAACACGTGTAATGTGTTTTTCTGTATCCAAACCATTTTTCACACCCGGAATAAATTTACCGGCTTTTTCAAAGTTCTCGGCTAATTGCATTGGATTAATTTGGACATACGAATAGAAAAAACTAAAAGCAATAATCAGAACAAAATAAATCGATAATCCGCTCCAGGATTGAATCACCAGAAATTGCTGGATAAACCATTTCCCCGAATCGTTTGGTAAAAACTGGGCAATTGTACCGGGAATAGTCATAATGGACGAGGCAAAAATGACGGGAATCACTCCCGCCGCATTTAACTTAATTGGTAAAAATGGTAAATCGCTAATTTGACTAGTCAACCCTTGACCAGTTTGTTGTACGGGAATTTTTCTTGTTGAACCATTAATAAACACCACCACCACCAGGATCGTGACAAAAAACATCAAATAGGTAAAACAACTCAAAACAACCGAAATCATGTAAGTTGATTGTTGGGGATTAAATTTTGATTCAATGTATTGCAACGCCACTTTAATATTTGAAATAACCGATGACAAAATACCAGCAAGAATCAATAAAGTAACACCATTACCCACACCACGTTTAGTGATAATATCACCAATGAAAATGGCAATATAAGTCCCTGCTGTAAACATTGCTAATAAATAAAAGATTTCCAAGCCACTTAAATCACCTAGTGAAGTTTTACCAAAGATGGTGATTTGGGCAGCTGAAGAACTGTTATTTAAAATTAATGCTAATGATGCATAAGCTTGTGCCACACAAAACGGTAATGTGATAAAGCGCGTGATAATCTCTAGTTTTCGACGACCACGTTCACCTAATTTAGCCATTTTGGACATCGGTTTAATTAAGTCGCTTGATAATAATTGCACAATAATTTGGGCGGTAATATAAGGTCCTAAACCAACAGCAAAAAGGGACATATGTGTCATTCCACCACCTGCTAGCAAGTTTAACATTCCCGCAAATGAGTCACCAGAAATATTTGCACTACTAGGTAATGCGATTCCCGGCATGGTAATAATTGAACCCAAGTGGAACAAAATTAATAAAAATAAAGTAATCGCAATCGCAACCAATACCGTTTTATTGGTAAAAATTTCTTTTAGTGTAACCGTAATTTTTTTCTGTGCTTGCTTATTATTCGCCATGCTTATTTGATAATCGTCACTGTCCCTTTGGCATCTTCAATCACTTTTTTAGCTTGAAGTGTGATTTTATGAACATGCAATACTAAAGCTTTAGTAAGTTTATCATTTCCAATAATTTTAATCGGTAAATGATTATCAGGGATAATATGTGATTTCGTTAAACTTTCATAATCAATTTGGTTGAGTTTAATTTGTCCTAATTGCTTAATAGTTAAAATGTTGTAGTTAGTTCGGAAATTAAAATTATTAAAACCCATTTTACCAACTTTACGATAAATTGGTGTTTGACCACCTTCAAAACCTAAACGAACTTTCCCCGACTTACGTTGCTTTTGACCTTTAGTACCTTTACCACTAGTTTTACCAATACCACTACCAAAACCACGACCATAAGTTTTACGTTTATGACCGCGTGCTCCCTTAGTGTATTTCAATGACTCTAATTGCATTACAATTCCCCCACATTCTTATCACGTAAACTCGCAATCGCTGATGGGTGTCGTTGTTTTAATAAACCATCTAAAGTTGCTTGAACCATATTTAACGAAGTATTTGATCCTAAATTTTTAGTATAAATATCTTTAAACCCTGCTAATTCCACGATTGCACGAATCGCTCCACCAGCAATAATTCCTGTACCAATCGGCGCTGGTTTTAATAAAACAGAAGAAGCACCGTGTTTACCAATGATTTCATGATAAATTGTATTACGTTTATTCATGGTAATTTTAAACATTTGGTTACGAGCATTTTTGATTGCTTTACGAATTGCGTTTGGGACTTCGGTTGATTTACCAATGCCATATCCCACACGACCATTCTTGTCACCAATAACTACTAAAGCTGAAAAACGCATATGACGTCCACCTTTGGTAGTTTTGGAAATACGTTTTAATCCCACAACTTTTTCTTCAAATCCCGATGCGCTAACACGTGTACGTGTTTGGCGTCTTCCAAAAGTACGATTGCGATTACCAAATTTATTTCTTGTATTTGGATTTTCGGCTGATTTATTTTCGGGTGCTGTTTTTGTTTCAGCTACTATTGCTTCTGTGGTTTGTGTAGTTGATGTTGTATCTTTTTGCTTTTGTTCAGTCATAATTTACCCCTTAAAATTCCAAGCCATTCTCACGTGCCGCATTTGCTAGCGCTAAGATTTGACCGTGATATTTGCTTCCACCACGATCAAATGCGACTTGTTTAATTTTTTGAGCTAAAGCTTTTTTGGCAATATCTTCACCAACCAATTTAGCATTAGCAATTGTACCAGTTTTTTTCAACTGCAAAGTTGAACTAGCCACTAAGGTGCGACTAGTCAAATCATCAATAATCTGGGCAAAAATGTGTTTATTAGTTTTACTAATTACCAAACGGGGTTTAGCATATCCCTGACGTTGTAATTTATTAGTAATCCGTTTGTGTCTTAATACCCGACGTGCTTTCCGATCTACATTAATTTGTTTCATAGTTTATCCCTCATTATTTTTTTGCGGCTGGTGCAGCAGGTGCAGTTGCACCTTCAGCAGTCTTACCAACTTTACGAATGATGATTTCATCACTGTACATAATCCCTTTACCATTATATGGTTCAGGTTTACGTACTTCGCGAATTTTAGCTGCTAATTCACCAACGATAATTTTATCATAGCCATTAATAACAATTTCCGTTGGGGTCGGACAAGTAAGTTTAATACCATGGGGAATAGTAAAAACTACAGGGTGACTATAACCAATTGCTAGTGTCAATTGGTTATTGTTAACCGCAGCTTTATAACCTACACCCACAATTTTTAAACGTTTACTAAAACCTTGACTCAATCCAATTAACGCGTTATGTAGATTTGAATTTACCGTACCGTGGTACATGCGTGATTGTTTCTCATCATTGCTACGTGTAACTTTTAAATGTTGACCAGTTTGTGTTACTTGAATAACACTTGGTACATTTACTTTAAGTTCACCGTGCGATGATTTGCAAATAACCAAGTGGGGGTTAATTGTGACACTTACCCCGCTTGGTATTAACAATAATTTATTTCCTTTACGCGACATATTTTTTATCTCCTACCACACATAAGCAATTACTTCACCACCCAACTTGTGTGCTCGTGCATACTTATCACTTACCACACCTTGACTAGTTGAAATTACTGCTACACCTAAACCATTTAATACTCGGGGAATAAATTTCGCTTCTTGATAAACCCTTAATCCTGGTTTAGAAATTTGTCTAATACCCGAAATAGTTGGTGTCATCTCTTTGTATTTTAATTTAATCACAGTCATTTGCTTGACGTTTTTAGCGCTTTTTTTAATTTCGTAATCTTCAATATAGCCCTCACTCTTTAATACCGCTAAAATCGCAGAAGTTAATTTGGATGTGACAATATTGACACTTGGGTGACGAGCACGCGAAGCATTTTTGATACGAATAATTAAATCAGCAATTGGATCAATAAACATAATAACTTAATTCCTTTCTCCTATCATGAAGCCTTCTTCAAGCCGGGGATTGCACCTTTGTACGCTAGCTCACGTAAGCAAATACGGCACAAGCCGAATTTACCATAAACCGCATGAACACGTCCACAACGTACGCACCGGTGGTACTTACGTGTGGAAAATTTCGGTTGTCGTTTTTGTTTTGCAATTAATGATTTTTTAGCCATAGTTTACTCCTTCAGTTTTAATTTTGCTTCGCAAATGGTAAGCCAATTGCTTTTAGTAATGCGTGTGCGTGTTCATCTTTGGAAGTGGATGTAACAAGCGTGACATCAAACCCACGCACACGTTTGACATCATCATAGTTTACTTCAGTAAAAATGATTTGTTCTTTAATACCAATCGAATAATTACCGTGACCATCAAAAGCATTATTCGATAAACCTTTAAAGTCACGTACCCGTGGTAAAGCCACATTAATTAAGTTTTCAATAAAGTTTCACATTCTTTCACCACGTAAAGTTACTTTGACACCAATTGCTTGGTTTTCACGCAGCTTAAATGTGGCAATCGCTTTTTTGGATTTAGTCAACACAGGTTTTTGACCAGTAATGACCATAATTTCATTAGCGGCTGCTTCAATGAATTTTGCATCTTGTGTTGCATCACCAATTCCCGCATTAATTACAACTTTCTCTAATCGTGGTAATTGCATAACTGATTTAAGTTGTAATTCTGACATTAAAGTGTCTTTAATAATTCTTTGATATTTATTTTTAAGTTTTTCCATAAAATCTATTTAGCTTTAGCTTTGCTAGCACCAATCGCAACATTGGTTTTTTTAGCAATGCGTAATTTCTTTCCATCCTTTTCAACACGGTAACTAATGCGCGATACACCAGTTGAAGATTTAGGTGCGACTAGTGCTAATTTACTTAGTGGTAATAATGCTTCTTTTTCAGTAATTCCACCTTTTTCTTGTTTCGCATTGGCTTTACGGTGTAGTTTAACTTTGTTTAATCCTTCAACAATTGCGGCTTGTTTTTTGTTATTCACTAATAAAACAATCCCTTCTTGGGGTTTTAATTTCCCTGAAATTACTCGGACTTTATCACCTTTTTTAATTCGTTGCATAACTATAATACCTCTGGCGCTAATGAAACAATTTTCATAAAACCTTTATCACGCAGTTCGCGTGCTACTGGACCAAAAATCCGTGTGCCACGCGGTGTCATGTCTTCTTTGATGATCACACAAGCGTTATCATCAAAAGCAACTTTATTGCCGTTTTCACGCTTCACACCTTTTTTGGTACGCACAATTACGGCTAAAAACATTTGCCCTTTTTTCACGCCACTTTCAGCTAATACTTCTTTCACTGATACTTTTACCACATCACCCACACTAGCGTAACGCTGACGTGAATTACCTAGAACTTTAATGACACCCACGGCTTTTGCGCCAGAATTATCAGCCACATTTAATCTACTCATAAATTGAATCATAATTTACTCCTTCATACCTCCTAATTATTTAGCCTTAACCAAAACTTTCTGAACACGGTAAAACTTCGTTTTACTAATCGGACGCGTTTCAACAATTCGGACTTTATCACCCACGTGCGCAATGCCAGTTTCATCATGGGCATGGTATTTCTTATGCGTAATAACTAGTTTTTTATAACGTGGGTGTAAGCCCGCACGTTCAACTTTTACAACGGCGGTTTTAGCCATTTTTGTTGTTACTACTATCCCTACAAAAGCTTTACGCGGTTTTCTTGTTGTCATTATGATCCACCCCCTACGGTCTTACGAATCACAGTGCTATCAGCTTTGGGTTTTTCCATGTGTGATTTCAATTCTTTTTTTGCAATTGGTGTCACTTTTTCTTTAATTTCATTAGTGTTAGTATTAGCTACATCAGCATTTGCACTAGCAATTGTAGCTTGTTTGATTGCCTCTTTTTCAGTTAAATTCTTTTTGTTTTCAGCATGAGCTTTTAAAGCTTGTTCAACAGCATTAGTAATTGATTTAACTTCTTTGGTTTGGGTGTTATACATGGTAATTCCATGAACACCAATAGTTAATTTAATATGACGTTGGGTTAAAATGGTCATGGCACGCGCAATGGTTTTACGAATGTCATACAAAACATTAGTTTTTTCTAGTTCGCCATGAGCCATGCGAAAACGCGACTCTAATAATTGCAGTTTTAAACGCATTATCAAAGAACATAGTTCTTCATTGGTTTTGGCTTTTAATTCTTTATTCACGACTAATCTCCCCTCGTTTTACAACACGGCAAACAACATTTAACTTGTTACCAGCTTTACGTAATGTATCTTTCATTAATGCTTCATCTAAACCCGCAAGTTCAAACATCACTGTCCCTTTTTTTACTACGGCAACCCAAAATTCCGGATTACCTTTACCTGAACCCATACGCACTTCTAATGGTTTTTTGGTTAAAGATAATTGGGGGAAGATGCGAATTCACAACTTACCCGTCTTCCCTAGCGCACGTGATAACACCACACGCGCCGCTTCAATTTGTTTATCACTAACCCAATTGCCAGTAGTTGCCATTAAACCCATTTCACCAAAGGCCACATATTTATTACCTTTGGCTTTGCCATCATAAGGTGTGCGGTGCGGTTTACGATATTTAGTACGTTTTGGTTGCATCATAATTATTGTTCCTTACTTTCACCTTTCTCAGCATTAGGATTTGCGAAACTACGGCGACGGTTAAAACGCGTGTTTGAACGTGGTTCAATTTTTGGTGGAATGTTTTGGTTGTTTAAACCCCGTCCAAAAATTTCACCACGATTAATTCAAACCTTCACGCCAATTTTGCCGTATGTTGTATGTGCTTCTTCAATTGCATAATCAATATCTGCTCGTAGTGTCGTTAGCGGAATGATTCCTTCCGAATAACCTTCTTCACGAGCCATTTCGACTCCACCTAGTCGTCCTGAAACATTAGTTCGAATGCCTTTAGCTTTAGAACTCATTACTTTTTTAATTGCCATTTTTTGGGCAGTACGGAACGAAACACGATTTTCAATAGCATCAGCAATCTCGCGTGCAATCACGCGTGCGCTTCAACCAACATTGTCGTATTTTAAAACATTAATGTTCACTTTAATTTTGCGACCAACAATCTTGTTAATTGCTTTAGTAACGACAGGAATATTACCACCATCTTTACCAATGATTGGTCCCGGTTGTCCAGCATAAACAAAGATATCAATATTTTTTTCAGTACGTTCAATTTCCACACGCACTACTTGTGCAGTTTTATATTGTTGAATAAAAAGCTTGCGAATTTTTTCATCTTGGATTAACCAATTTGCCATTTGCTCATTATTTTTGGCAATTCAACGTGATTGCCAATTTTTATTAATACCGTAACGTAAACCGTTCGGATTGACTTTTTGACCCATACTACTTGTGCTCCTTTGCTTTATTATCTTTTGTTACCGCAACTGGTGTTTCATCCAATTTAATTACAGGTTTATGATGTTTGACACTTGGATTAGCAGATTGTGCGCGGGTTACAACTTTACTAGTTGTTTTATGCGGTTTTTTGTTGGGATTAGTTGCTGGTGTTTTCATACGGTCTTTTAAGCCTTGTTGTAAATCATCAGACAAAACAATCGTAATATGTGTGTGACGCTTACGAAGCATATGCGCACTACCTTTGGCACGTGGTAAACTACGTTTAATCGTCGTTCCTTGATTAGCAATCGCTTGATAAACATACAGCTTCTCACCACTCATGTTGTGGTTGTTAGTCGCATTAGCAATCGCACTATTAAGAATTTTTTTCATGATACGCGCAACTTTTTTTTCGGTATGATCCAAAATCACCAAAGCTTCATTAACTTTTTTGTGTCGAATTAGTGCACAAACAAGATTAGCTTTGCGAGCAGCAATATGAATGTTTTTTTGTAACGCACGCGTTTTCATTATTTCGCTCCCTCAGCTGAACCTTCTTTTGCAGCTTCTTCAGCTTTATTATTTGAAGAGTGTAGTTTAAATACACGTGTTGGGACAAATTCACCTAACTTATGACCAACCATATCCTCGGTCACATAAACATTAATAAATGATTTACCATTGTAAACACTAAAATTTAAACCCACAAATTCAGGGAAAATAGTACTACGTCTTGATCACGTTTTAATCGGTTTATGTTTTGGTTGTTTTTTCATATCATTAACTTTTTTCATTAAATGCTTATCAACAAACGCTCCTTTTTTACTACTTCTTGACATATCTACTTTACTCCTTTATGCATCGCGCTTACGGCGAACGATTAAAGCCGTTGATGGCTTGGTTTGTTTACGCGTTTTTACACCCATATGACGCTTACCTCATGGGGTTCGTGGCGCATCATATCCAACGGGTTGTCGACCTTCACCACCACCGTGGGGATGATCGTTAGGGTTCATTGCTGAACCACGCACAGTTGGTCTAATACCCAAATAACGGCTACGGCCTGCTTTACCCAAATTAATTAGGTTATGACTTTCATTACTTACTGCACCAATCGTTGCTTTCGCATCATTGGGAATTTTACGTACTTCACTTGAAGAAAGTTTGACAATAATGTAATTACCCGTTTCGTCTTTTCCTAATACTTGCGCCGCTGTACCAGCACTACGAACTAGTTGACCGCCTTTATTAGGAACAATTTCAATGTTATGGATAAATGTACCTTCGGGAATGTTTTTAATCCGTAGACAATTACCTAATTTAATATCGGCTTTATCGCTACTAATAACTTCATCACCAACTTTAATACCTTGCGGAGCAAGAATATAACTTTTAATGCCATTAGCATAAATTATTAGTGAAATAAAGGCGGTACGATTTGGATCATACTCAATGGTTTTAACTACGGCTTTGATATCAATTAAATCACGTTTGAAATCAACGATGCGGTATTGACGCTTGTGTTTACCACCTTTATGTCTCGTTGTAATTACACCACGATTATTACGACCTGATTGGTTGTGAATACTTTTGGTGAGTGATTTGGTTGGTTGATCAGTTGTTAAGTGCTGTTTGTAATCTACCAAAATTGTGGTATGTCGACCACGACTACGTGCGACAATTGTTTTAATCGCCATAACTATTTATCCGCCTCCTTCTTAACTACTTCTTTTTTAACAACTTCTTTTTTAGCTAAATCTGGATGTTCTTTTTTGGTTGTTTTGGCTGTTGGTTTATCCGTAGTTGCTGAATTACTAATATCTTTACCAACCGGTAAAGTAACATAAGCAAGCTTTAACATCTTGCTATATCCAGGTTTAGCTGTACCAGTACGAATATTAGTTGGTTTACGGATTTGGGTTGCAACTTTAACAGGATGAATACCATAAATAGATTCAAAAGCAATTGCAATATCGTGTTTTGTCGCTTTAATATCAACAACAAAACAATATTTCTTACTTGCTAATGATTGCAAGGCATAGGTTTTTTCAGAATGTAAGGGGCGAATGATAATTCTTGTGAAGTCCATAATTATTTTTTAACCTCGCCTAAGCCTACTCATTTAGTTAAAATTGGTTGAGTGGTAAATAACACTTTAGCATGTAAAACATCTTGGGTTGATACTTGCTGTCAAGTTTTAGCAGTAGCACGAACCATGTTATTGATAGATTTAATTAAGTTAATCATTTGTGGTTGTAAGACAAATAATGTATTTTGTTGTTTAAGTTTTAAAGCGCTAAACAATTTTACAATCGTTTTAGTAGATGGTTTATCTAACTGGATATTTTCATCTAAAAAATAAACGGCTTGTTGATTAAATTTAATTGCTAAAGCCGAATTCAAAGCCAATCGCGTTACTTTTCGATTAACTTTAATTTTGTAATTACGCGTTGGTTTAGGACCAAAGGCCACTCCACCACCTACCCAGTGTGGATTACGAATTGAACCTTGACGAGCATTACCCGAGTGTTTTTGCGGTAATGGTTTTTTACCACCACCACGCACTTCACCTTTGGTTAAAGTACTATGTGTACCTTGTCTTTGACCAGCACGTTCACTAATTACCGCATCAAACAATGCTTGGTGATGGGGTTGAGCAGGTAAAACTTCACGATCAATATTAATCTCTTTAACAATTTTACCAGCAAGATCAATTACTTTAACTGCGACCATAAATTATTTCTCCTTCCCTTCTGTTTTGACTTCAGTTTTAGCGACAGGAGCAGAATCAGTAGAACTAGCTGAAGCAACTTCAGCTTGATGTAATGCTTCTTTATTTTCTAATTCTTTATTTTGTTCTTGAATAATTTCTTGTAATTCTTTTGTGACAATTTGATAAATTTTCTTAGCTGTTTGCGGTTTTTTAACTGCTGATTTAACAGTTACTAAACTACCCGCTGGACCGGGAATTGCACCTAACACAATTAAAATATTTCGTTTTAACACCGACTCTAAAACCAATAAATTTTGCATGGTTACTGTTTCGTGGCCATAACGTCCAGCCATTTTTTTGCCTTTCATCACACGTTGCGCTTGACTACCACCACGACCAAAAGCAACCGAACCTTGATAACGATGTGGAAATCCAGCACCATGTGACAAAGGACCAATTTTAAAATTCCAACGTTTAATTGCACCAGTGAATCCATGACCTTTAGTTACACCTTGAACATCAATAAATTCACCTTTAGTAAAAGTATCAACTTTAATTTCATCACCTACTTGGTATTTTTGATCAGTTGTTAATGTACGAATATAACGTGCAGGTTTAACATTAACTTTTTTAAAAATACCCGCAACGGATTTATTAACCTTTTTTTCATCAACATCATAACAGCCAATTTTAACTGCAGTATGACCATGTTTTTGGGGTGTTTTAATTTCTAATACTTTGTTTGGTGGACAATGAATTACTGTCGCGGCTAATTGCTTCCCAGCAACATCAAAGATTTGCATCATACCTACTTTAGTTCCAACAATACTTTTCATAATATTCACCACTATAGTTGTATTTGAATTTCTACTCCCGAAGGAATTACTAAACGTCGTAATGCATCAATTGTTTGCATATTGGTTTTGCTCAATACAATCAAGCGTTTGTGAGTACGACGTTCAAATTGTTCACGCGAGGGTTTATCCACATGAACCGAACGACAAATAGTAAAAATCTCTTTTTTTGTTGGTAAAGGTATTGGACCTTTAATACCACAATTAAAGTTACGAGCGATTTCTACAATTTTTTTAACGGATTTATCTAATAAATCGTGATCATACGAAAACAATTTAATCCGTAGTTCTTGGTTCATTTTGCTTCAATTCCCTTCATTTTTTTCTCTCACAAATCACGACAACACTTCTTGGTGTATCGGCAAGATAAAAAAATATAGGGACAATAATTGTATATGTAAACTCTTTATTTGTCAAACTAATCTTAAATTAATCCCAAATTATTCAAACAAACTCTTATTATTGGTTAATCTATTTTGGACGGTGAAATATCAAAAAATTTTGTAAAAAAATAATTAATTTTCTGTAAAACATTCATCTTTTTAATTATAGTATTTTTTGTAAAAGGACTTGCCGGAGGCATTATTTCTCTTATTTTTGGACCATTTTCAATGACTTCACCATCTCTAAAACATTCATTTATGTATTCAATTGTTTCTTTTTCTTTTAATTTTTCATCTTTAATAATTTGTTTTAATTCTTCAATTTTTTTAGATTTTATATATCCTTCTCATCTAATATCACTTTCTACATTCATTCTCTTAACAAATTCCTCAATTAATTCTTTTTTGCTTCGCAAACTAGGGGATGAACTTATGGCCAAATTAATTCGAGTTAAAACTTCTTTATCTTTGCAATTATTTGCATGATATTTTTCAACTAGATGAAGAATATAGTAAATATTAATTTCAACCTGTTTAATTAATTCAATTTCAAAAACTATATCACTACTAATATTTTCGGCATCAGCTTTTTCAATCTTTCTATATTTATCGTATAACTCTAAATAAATCGATTGATAATCTTGAAATTGTCTTTCAGTTAATATTTCATTTCCAATATAATCATCAAAAGAAGTCAAAATATTTTTAATTTTTAAAATTCCACTATAAAGTCTGATAAATTCTTGCTCTTCTTTTTCATCCGAAAAAGAACTTAAAGAAGATACTTTTTGTTTTTTTAGTTTATCAATAAGTTCTTTATAGCCAAGTACATGCTTGCCGTTATTATCATAACCATTGTAATAATCACTATAAGATTTTAGAATAACTATTCCACTAGCATCTTTATCACCAAATAATGCTATAGAATCATTAGAGTTTTTTTCTAAATCTCTAAAACAAACTATATTTCCAAATGTTTTGACAGAATTTAAAATTCTATTGGTTCGACTATATGCTTGCAATAGTCCATGTAATTTTAAATTTTTATCAACTCACAATGTATTTAACGTAGTTGCATCAAAACCAGTTAAAAACATATTTACAACTATTAATAAATCTAATTCTCTTTTTTTCATTCGTTTAGAAATATCTTTGTAGTAATTCCTGAATCCTTCACCATCAGTCGAAAAGTTAGTTGTAAACATTTTGTTGTAATCTTTCATGGCTGAATCTAAGAAATCTCTGGAAGTTTTATCTAACTTAATAGTATCCATGTCCTCATCAACTGTAGAAATATCTTCAGATTCGTTAGCACAAAAACTAAATATTGTAGCTACTTTAAGTTTTTCAGTATTGTTTTTATCTTTTTGTTTTTTTAAGAATTCAAGATAATATTTTTTGGCTGCACGAATTGAACTAACGCAGAATAAAGCATTAAAACCACTAACTCTTTTTTCCTTTAATTTATAAAACTCATTTCTTTTAGTTTTTTGATCAAAATGTTTTAGGATGTAATTAGTTACTTCTTCGATTCTTTTACCAGCTAATAACGCTTCTTCCCTTTCAATATCTCAGATTTTCATATCTTCAATACTTTGATTGACTTTCATAGTATTGATATATTCGACTCTAAAGGGTAATACATTTCCATCCTTAATTGCGTCTATGATAGTATAAGAATGTAATCTATCACCAAAGGCTTGCTGGGTTGTTTTTAAATTAACTGAATTACTAGTATTTGAATTAATAGTAAATATTGGTGTTCCCGTAAAACCAAAAATATAATAATTTTTAAAATATTTGACTATATTTCTATGGAATTCACCAAATTGACTTCTATGGCATTCATCAAACACAAGAACAATTTTCTTATTAAAAGCAATGTGGTTTTTGAATTTATCTATAAAACAATTGAGCTTTTGAATGGTTGTAATTGCTATTTTGTCCTCCGTCTTAGCACTACTCAATTTTTTTTCTAATTCTTTAGTATCTTTTGTTGCATTTGCTGCACCTTTTTCAAATTTGTCATATTCATTCATCGTTTGATAGTCTAAATCTTGTCTATCAACAATGAACAAAACCTTATCAATATATTCAGTTTTGCTAATTAATCTGGCAGCTTTAAAACTTGTAAGCGTTTTACCACTTCCGGTGGTATGTCAAATATATCCACCAGCTTTAGTCGTACCATAATATTTATAGTTATTTGACATTTCAATTTTGTTAAGTATTCTTTCTGTGGCTACTATTTGATATGGTCTCATAACCAATAGTAAATCATCGCTTGTAAAAACACAATATTTAGTTAATATATTTAATATCGTGCGTTTAGAAAAAAATGTTTTAGTAAAATCTATCAAATCATCTATTCTTTTATTTTTAGCATCAGCTCATCAAGAAGTAAATTCAAAACTATTAGATGTTTTGACCTGCTTAATCGTATTTTTGATGTGTTGAAATCTTGTAGTATTTGAATAATATTTAGTTAATGTCCCATTACTAATAACAAATATTTGAATGAATTCAAACAATCCTGAATCAGACCAAAAAGAATCTCTTTGATATCTATTAATTTGATTGAATGCTTCTTTTAAGGCAATTCCTCTTCTTTTTAGTTCAATATGAATCATAGGAATACCATTTACTAAAACTGTCACATCATATTTATTTTTATGAATTCCACTAATTTCATATTGATTAATAACTTGCAAAGAATTATTATGAATATTAGATTTATCAATTATTTTAATATTCTTGAATGAACCGTCTTTTCTAATCAATAATAATTGTCCATCACCATCTTGGAGTTTTCTCGTTTTTTCTTTGATACTTTCATTTTCATTAGCTATATTAGTTTTAAAAAATGATGTTCACTCTTCGTCGTTAAATTTGAAATTGTTTAATTTTTCAATTTGTGTTCTTAAATTTTTAACTAAATCAGTGTTATTTCTAATTCTTACATACTCATATGCTTGAGTTTGCAATAATTTAATAAACTCATTTTCTAGTTCTATCTCAGATTGGTAAGTTATAGACTTTTTAGTCGTTTCTTTATATTCTTCTACAACAGTGGAATTATTATTTTGAGAAACGATTTTGATATCAATCATTAACCCACAACATCCTTAAAATTTAATAATTCATTTCTATAATATTCATATTGTTTATGCCTTAATTCAATTTCTTTTGGTAAACCGTTAGAAATATCATTTACTAGAATATTAAATGAATCTAAAACTTTGACTATCTCTTTTTGCCGCGAAATATTTGGAACGTTTAATATTTGTTCAGAATATTTTGAAATTCAATGTCGTTTATGGTCGCCTCTACCAATGTCATATTTTAAAGTTTTCATTAAATAAAATAAAAATTTAAAATCATATTTAGTAACATTCCTAGGTATTAATATTTTCATAGCTGAAGATTTAATTTTAAATTCAAAATCTACCCAATGAAAATTGCAAGTGAAGTCATCAAAAATTATCACGGGTTTATCTTTTGAAGCTTTATAAATATTATTTGTTTCATTTGTGTAGCCTAAATATAAAGACTTTCCGGCGGTCAATACAGGAATCGAATATTCATTATTGTATTTTGTTGAAAAAACTATGTATTTAGTGGGTTGAATATAATCAATCATATCTTTAATCATCACCCCCCCCTCATCTGGGAACTTTAATAACTTATCTCTATAGTATTCATATTGTTTTCTTCTTGCTTCTAGCTCTGCTTCTAGCTCTGCTTCTAGCAGAGTAAACTTATCTAATATTTCTACTATTTTTTGCTGAATTTCTAATGGAGGAAATGGTGTTTTAAAATTTTCAAATATTGAATCTTCCAATTTCGGGTATGTTGCAGTATCGATATAAAAATGCTTAATATTATTATTAATAAAATGAAACAAATATCTTGTTAAAATTTTGGATTCATCAAAAGAAGTAATTAAATGATTATTACAACTAATGAATTTTCCTTCTCAATACTTAATGTTTGCATATCTTGCCCTTCCCAACGAAATAACTTTACCTTTTTGAATATTTTCACCAGCTGTTAATTCATCTGTGGCTCAATCATAATTCTTAGAACTTGGTAGCATTTTAATATTTCCGCTAAATTTATTCATTGATTCAAATTCATGAGCTGAAGTAATTTGTTTAAAAGTGTTTTTACTAATTAATTTAGAAAGATTAACATATTTGACTCCGTTAGGACATAATTCTTTAATTAATCGTTTTATTGTTTTCATATTGTTAAATAACCAAAAATCACTACTTCAATTCCGCCGTAATCTTCTCAATTTCTTTTCTTAAAGTATCTATCTTACTAACTGTTGTTTTAATTTGCTGATTTAAAACATCAATATCAATAGGTTCCCTAATATTTTCTTGTACAACATAAGTATTAATTGATAAGTTGTAGTTTTTAGCTACTACATTAGTATTAACAACTAATTTACTTATATTGCTAATATCTACTCTATTTTTAAAATACTTTAAAATATTAGCGATATTAGTTCCACTCAATTTATTAGAATTAATGTGAGATTCAAATTCTCTAGACGCATCAATAAATAAAATATCATTTGTTTTTTTAGATTTCTTTAAAACCATAATACAAGTCGTGATTGTAGTTCCAAAAAATAAATTACTAGGAAGTTGAATAATTGCATCAATAAAATTATTATCAACTAAATATTTTCTAATTTTTTGTTCAGTCCCACCGCGATATAACGCACCAGGAAAATTTACTATAGCCGCCGTTCCATTAGTATCTAATCACGCTAGACAATGCATAACGAAAGCTAAATCAGCTTTAGATTTAGGTGCTAAAACTCCAGCGGGACTAAATCTATCATCATTTATTAGCAACGGATTAGTATCGCCTTCTCAAGAAACAGAATAAGGCGGATTTGATACTATCGCCTCAAACGGTTCATCATTTTTATGTTTTGGTTTTAATAGCGTGTTACCACATGCTATATTAAACTTTTCGTAGTTAATATCATGTAAAAACATGTTAATCCTGCAAAGATTAAATGTTGTAGGATTTAATTCTTGCCCAAAGAAGCCTTTATGAACATTATTTTTACCCAAAATTTTTGCAAACTTCAATAGCAATCCACCAGACCCGCAAGCCGGATCATAAACTTTGCTCACGCTTGTTTTATCACCGATTACGAGTTGGGCAAGTAGTTCTGATATTTCTTGCGGAGTAAAGAACTCCCCCCCCGACTTACCTGCAGAACTAGCATACATGGCCATTAAATATTCGTAAGCATCACCAAATAAATCAATAGTGTTGTCACACAAATTTCCAAGTTTTAAATCATTAATAGCTAGCAATAAATTGGTTAATCTTTTATTTCTATCTTCTATAGTAACACCTAATTTATCCGAATTGACATCATAATCACTAAACAATCCTTTAAAATTTTCTTCGCCCGGAAATCCCATAGAAGAATTCTCAATAGATTTTAAAATTTTGTTCAAATTTTCATTTAGATGTTGCTTAAATTCTGGAATATTCAATTTTTTAATTACATTTGAAAAAAGATGAGAAGGATAAATAAAAAAACCTTTTTCATTAATAATGTCATTTTTTCCTTCTTCTACTTCTTCATCTTTCATGTTATCAAAACTAACACCAGAATCTAACTTATTAATATAGTTAGTTAAATTTTCGCTTATAAATCTATAAAATAATGTTCCTAAAATATATTGCTTAAAATCTCATCCATCAACCGCTCCCCTTTGTTCATTGGCTATCTTTCAAATAACTCTAAATAATTCTTTTCTTTGTTCTTCTCTCTTGCCCACAATTATTTCTTCTCTTATTAATAAATATCAAACGAATATTTCCATTCATTATATATATACATATTTAAAATAAAAAATAATTAAAACTTTCACTAAATAATTAATTTATTTTTAGTTTTGATAACGAGTTTTACTTTTATTTTTAAAGTTACTGATACATTTATAAAAAATGTATCCCAAAATATCATTCAATGTTCTTTTATAAAATTAATCGTGAATTATTCTGAAAAGTTTTCTAAACTTTTATATATGAAGGTAATGATTTTTTAAGAAATTTTGACTTTCTCATCATATTAATACTAATGAGGAGGTTATAAAAAATGATTAAAATGGATAATACCAATAAAAAACAGATTTATGGTGGTGTAACACCAACATTGATTTGGGTAGCATTAATGGGTGCAGTAATGGTGTGTCAAACAATCTGTTCCATTGTTGATGACATTGGTGCTAAATATAAACCAGATAATAATGGTCATAGTGAAGCACATAAGATTAGCAAAAAGTCTAATACTTATGCACGTCTTTCACCGATGCCATTGCGTAGCGCTGTTGGAATGTGATTCTAAATTTAATTAAATGAAATTGTTAATTTTCATGTTTATGTTATCACTCTTATAAGTAGTTTTATGTTATGTTCTTAATTTGCGAAATGATTTGGGCTTGGGTGCAAGCATTAATTTGTGTAAATTATTAGCGTGAAATTGCTGGATACGATTCCTAGCTAGTGTCTCACTTTTTGCACCGGTTAGGAATTTATCTATTTGTACGTATGTTATTCCCATATCTTTTTCATCGGTCTGACCTTGGTATAAACCCGCTGAAGGCTCACGTTCAATAATACATTGTGGTATTTTTAATAAGCTAGCTGCAGTAAAAACATCAGATTTGATGAGATTAATAATTGGTAAAATATCCGCTGCCCCATCACCATATTTTGTGAAATAACCAATGTAAGCTTCGTCTGCATTTGAAGTTCCTGCCACTAACAAATTATGTTGTTGAGCTAAAGCATACAATGTAGTCATTCGTAAACGTGCCTTGAGATTAGCAACCGCTAATTTGTTAGTAATCTTTAACGTTTTAACCAGATGTTCAAAATCCTTGGTTAAATCTACATCAATGATGGAAAAACGATTTTGAAGTTTTAATGCTTGTACACAATGATTATCTAGCGGACTATTATCAATGTTCATCCACACGCCAAGTACTTTGATATTTTTTTGCATACTAGCAATGTTAGCAACTAGTGCTGAATCTACACCCCCAGAAATTCCCACAACTACACCGCCGGCTTTAGCTTGCTTAACATAATTTGTAATTCACTTGTTAAGGTATTTGATGTAAGAAAATAACTTGTTATCCATAATATTTATTTTAACGATCTACAACGAATTCATTACCATATATTAATAATGTATCACCGGGTTTAGCACCAAGTTTTTTTGCTGTTTCTTCAACTTTAATGGTCTGCATTTTTTGATTGTAACGAATAATATTATCTTTCGAATCTAATGGAATTTTTTTAGTTCAATAAGCCATAAATTCAGATTGAATAGATCAAGTGTGGTCAGCAATTTGTTTAATAACCAAATCTTTTGTATAGTCTTTTTGTTGTTTTAATTCAATCGTTATATGACTTGGAGAAGGCGCTTGTTGATCTAAGTGCTTTTTCACGTTTTCATAAGTTAATCGTACTTGTTCTAATAATTTGTTAATATTGTTGCCTTTAACTGCACTAATGCTTAAAACTTCTTGTTTAAGATAATCATTTAATATTTCTAAATTTGTTGTTGCATTAGGTAAATCATTTTTATTAGCAACAATAATGGTTGCTTTTTGTGCAAGAATCGGGTTATATTGTTGAAGTTCATCCAAAATAGTTTTATAAGCATCAATAATATTATCGTGATCAGTCGTATTTAATGAAATTAAATGGATTAAAACATGACATCTTTCAATATGTTTTAAAAATTCATGCCCCAAACCTTTACCGTGTGCCGCGCCAGCAATTAATCCCGGAATATCAGCAAAAACCAATTCATTGTGTCCGATTTTTACTTTACCAAGTACTGGTACTAATGTTGTAAACTGATAATTTGCTACTTTGGGTTTAGCATTTGATATTTGACCAATTAGTGTTGATTTTCCAGCATTGGGTAGTCCAATAATTCCCACATCTGCAATGTATTTAAGTTTCAATATAACGTGACATGATTCACCAATATCACCATTCTCATGTAGTGTTGGTGCTTTGTTAAAAGAAGATTTAAAAAAAGCATTACCATGCCCACCTTTCCCACCATGACAAATTGTGTGTGTTTGTCCTGAAGTTAAAATTTCCACTATTGGTTCAGTTGCATTAACAAAATAAACTACTGTACCTAAAGGTATTGGTAAATAAACTGTTTTACCGCTTTTACCTGTAGCCATTTTTGTTTGACCATTTTGACCATTAGGTGCAATGACATTCTTTTGATTACGCAAATGAAATAAAGTACTAACGTTATGATCACCAATCAAAATAATATCACCACCATCACCACCATCACCACCTCACGGACCGCCTTCGGGGTAATGAGCTTCTCGCCGTCAAGCGACAACACCATTACCACCATCACCGGCTTTAAGATGCAAATAACATTCATCAACAAATTGCATAAATTAAAAAGTTACTTATCCACTTCCACACTATCTATTTTATCTTGTTGACGATATTGTTCTTTTAAATCTTGTAATGTTTGACGATAACTGCTAATGTCCTGATCGCGTTGTTGCATTTGTTTCACTACCGCTGGTGCATATACCTGCTTAAGTCAAAAAGAATTTAACAAAAAATTGGTTAATACAAAGCTAATTAGCAAAGTGCTTAATAATATGGCGATGCGAATTATCCATACGTCAACATCATTTCATTTGGGAATAGCCGCTGAAATAATTAAAACACTAAAACCCATCGCCAATGATAAAGCAAACGGTATAACATCAAGTTCAGCCCATTTGCACAACTTTAATAACAATGGCAATACCACCGCCATAATTACAAGACTTACTATTGGTACAATTAGTCACGGATTGAATATTAACGATAGGGTATTGATGATTTGAATATTTTGATTTTGCTGCGCTTGTCAAAATGCTTGGGCATTGTTATAACCAAATTCTGGTAAATAATGATAACGGTCAAATAATTTGATAGCTAATGCTTCTGATGTCAATTTACCACGTCATAAAATTCCATTATGAGGCACTAGTCAATTTAAATTTAGAACATCAAATTCACCTAACAATACTCAAACAGCGATAAATAACAATAATAAAAATAACAAAACGAACGTAATGATGATGGGTTTAGTGATTTGTTGATATCTTCAATGATGCATTTAATTTAGATAATGCGATGTTATTGCGAAGAATTAGTTATTGTATATTTCATAAGCAGTTTGAGTAATTGAACTATTACGTTTTAATATTTCTTCTAAATCATCAATGGGTGGTTCTAAGAATGAACGTCCTTGATTTCTTAAATTTTTAAATTTATCCGCTAATGATAATAGTTGGTGACGACTTACACCAATAATGTACATTGGTTTACCAAAATATTTACGAACTTTATTTAAGAAATCAAAATTATTATATTTATCATTTAAAAATTGTGCATCTAACTCATCATCATAAACTAACACAAAACCATGTTTTGAGGCAACAATAATTTTTGCTGCAGGAATCAAAAAGCTCAACACTCCCGGATGTAATTCTGTTTTAACAGAAGCCAAAAATTCTTGGGCTTTTTGTTTACTTTCGGCATTGTTATTAGCGGCAATACCAATAAAAATATCTTCAATCGTTAACGGAATTTTATTCTCGGTTTTAGTTTGCAAATGATTTGTTTTGGTTTCAACCGGATGCTCATGATATGAAAAAACGCTATCAATGGGAGCCAGTTTAATTTTAGTGTCTTCTTTCAATGAAACAGATGAATCAATAATAGGCGTAGTGGTATTAGTAATTGGTTGTATAGCTGTTTGCTGTTGAACCTTAAATGCACTAAAAATCGCTGCTTCAAAATAGAATTTTGGGTCAGCACTAGTGCGTATTTTCATATATGCTTGTTGTCAAACCGTGATTAAGTCAATTACTTGCTTTTGGTTTAATTGAATACTGTCGACATTATTAACATTGAGTTTTTTTAATAATGAAAGATCTTTGGTTTGTAAATAAACCAACTTATCTAACAAAATAATAATTAATTCATTCACTAACTGACTAAAATTAACTCCCCGAATTGCATAATCGTTAATTGTTTGTACGATATCTTGGGTTTTTTGTAAATTAATGTCATTTAATAAAGTAATTTTATGTTGGTCATCGATCAAACCAAAAACTTCATTAATTTTTGGAGTTGTAACGTGGTTATCGCTGTATAAAGCTAATTGTTCTAGAATACTTAAAGCATCACGCGCTGATCCATCAGCCAATTCAGCAATTTTGTTAGTAGCGTTCGCATCAATAATAATATTTTCTAATTTAGCAATTTCGTTAATCATATTAATCAATTCTGCATCTAACAAACGGCTAAATTGGTAATGTTGACAACGTGACAAAATAGTGGGTGGAATTTTATAGATTTCGGTAGTAGCAAAAATAAAAACAACGTGGTTTGGTGCATCTTCAATCGTTTTAAGCATTGCATTTCATGCAGGGACAGTTAACATGTGTGCTTCATCTATGATGTACACTTTTTTAGTTAGCACTGCTGGGACAAATTTCACTTCTTCAATAATATTGCGAATATCATCTACCCCATTATTACTAGCAGCATCTAATTCTAAAATATCTGTTGTTTGATTTTGGTTAATTGCGATGCAATTAACGCATCGATTACAAGCATTGCCGTTAATAGGGTGCAAACAGTTTAATGCTTTGGCAAAAATTTTAGCAATGGTTGTTTTACCAATACCTTTAGGACCAGCAAAAATATAAGCGTGGGTTAACTTGTTTAACTTAATTGCGTTTTGTAATGTAGTAACAATATATTTTTGTCCAATAATCTCACCAAAATTTTGGGGTCGATACTTACGATAAAGTGAAATATATGACATATAAATGTAATAACAAAGTTATTGTATTTTACAAGTTTTTTTGTAATGTGAAAATAAAACAATATAAGGGATTTATGTTTTGATAAAAATTATTTTAGTTTTGGTTAAATATTTCAATCAATGTTGTGATTTTATCTAGTCAACAAGTGTTAACGTAATGACTTAAATTATCAAATCAGCATCACCAATAATAGATAAACTTTGCGTGCCTGAAATCATATTTTCCCAAATAGACAGATAGTTGTTTAGTAATGCGTTCGGTACGTGTAAAACGAAATTGCATCACGCAAATTCACTACCATTATATTTGTCTCGATTTGCTAATTCAAAGTTAGTCGGTTGTAATACATTCTGCGTATCAGTTACCCAGAAAGCAGTTAAAAGAGATGGAGCACGCATGGATACTGATGTCCAAGTTGTATATTCACTAGGCAAAATAACTTCAGTAGCATTATTATGAACAAAAAAACCATCACTTGTAAATGAATCATAAAAAGTATAGGAACTAGTATCAACACCAATTCGCTCTGTACCATCTCATTTTTTAGTGTAATCTAGCATGTTGCGCATATCAATTACGCCTAATGCTAATACTGGTTTCTGTCCAAAACCCATTTTATTATTATTACTATCTCCGTCAGACAAATAATATCCGGATGTGCCAATTTGAGTTAAGGCATATTTTGATGGATAAATCATTCACCCATTAGCAACATTAGATTTATCATAATGATAATAGAAAGTAAATGCAGAATTATTATGATCCATTCCCATACACAACAAAAATGGAGAAAAAATTACAGAGTAAGTATTAATGGGCTGCGAAGCGTAATTTTCATTAATCCAAATTGATGTGAATCCAATAAAGTTTAAGCAGTATCCTGGTAAAAATGTTAAATTTTTTGGAAAAATTAGCAAAGAATCAAATGAATATGCTAATCGAAACGCTCTTTCTCCTATGGTAATAAGCGAATCAGGTAAAAATAAATATTTAATAGGGCCATCAAGTGATTGATTGTGAACAATTGATAAATTACCATTGCCATCAAAATAATTTTTAGATCCACTTACATAAATTGCAGTTGAACCAAAAAACTGTTTATTTAAAACATATTTTGCAGTTGAACCTTCACAGATAAATGCGCTATTCGCAATAGTGGTACATTCTGAAAAACTCGACAAGTCCAATGTATCGTATTGATCAGTAAACTGCACATCACTTTTCAAGCCATTAATAGTTCTACTGTCTTCATCATAATCAATTCAACTAATTGGAATTGGTTTGTAATCGCTTGTTAATTTGGGATAACAATTAACATCCAAATTTTGACCAGTACGAAAATAAAAGATTCCATTTACAATTGGTGACACTTCAAGATATGAATTGTTTTCATCACCATTGTCTTCTAATAGTACTGTTATAGAATCACTAAAACTGTCGAAAACATTAATTCTTGAAAGATTGGCAGAATAAATTGAAAATTTAATTTCATCTATATGTGTAGTAAAGCCCGAATATCATTGGTGTGCTATTTGAATTTTATTCACATTAACTAAAATTAAATCTAATCGCGGTTTGAAGTGAAATTGCACATCTATTGAACTTGGTGTGTATATTAAAGATCCGCTTTTAGCACTAATTGTAGCAGTACCAATACCCGATTTTAATACAGCATCAGATGAATAATCAGCAGTAATATCTAATTCATTTGTATCTAGTATCGGATACATTTGTTTGAACTGGGACAAAATATATTGTTTAGATAATGTGCTGTTATTTCACAAGTCATAGTCAATAGTTGTATTTAACATGGGTTGAGTAATAATTGTGGATATATCAGTTTTAGAATAATTAGTGTAGTTAAAGGAAATCGTGGCAGTACTACTACCAACGTAGTTGACAGCATTAGTTTTGGCAGTTAATGTAAAACTACCACCAGTATCAATAAGTGTGGGAACGAAATCTTCAAATTGATTTGGATAACATTTTCAATCTTCTCATCCAACAGGCCGAGTTGATTCGATATTTTCTAATTGTCCTATTAGGATTTCCTTAATATTATCCAAGGGTTCGGGTTTATAAAATTCGGGTAAAGTTTTTCCGTCGTAATCATGTAAATCAATTTTTGTAGCATTAGGTTGATCACTAGAGTGACTAGTTGAAACTATAGGAATGAAATAAGTAGTAAATGCGGATGTGAAAATGATACTAGTAAAGAATAGTGAAATGGTTGTGAGTTTTTTAAATGAAAATTTCTTCATAACTATTTAACCCTTACCAACTTGGGTACAAATAAAAAACAAAGTAGTCGGTTAGACCACTTTGTTTGTGTTGAAAAAATTAACTTACTTAATTCGCAAGTGTGTGTGTGTGTGTGAAAGACTATCTAAAATCATGAATAAATTATAACTTCAAAAAAAAAAAAAAA
>JAITRQ010000002.1 GCA_031288285.1 Mycoplasmataceae bacterium | reverse complement strand
CGCTTCACCAGACGTACCGCCAAATATTAAAATTACCAACATTTATGATGCAACAATATTGCAAGAAGAACAAGTATCTTGATTTGAACAAACAAGCTATGTAAAATCCAATCACAACGTTTTTGTTGATGGTAGTATTATCACAATGCAAGATTTTTTGGATTCTGTTACGAGTTATGATAGTGGACCTTCATGAGATTCAATTATTGGTAATTATGATCCCGCTCGATTAGATAATTATGTTTATCACGATATTTTGTGAGGATTGTGCGAACGAGTTATTGTTGGTGCTAGTGGTGGATTTGATTTATATAACATTGATCTGAATAATTTAAATGGATGAACAACTTTAGAAAATGGTTATTTACTCAATTTTAATAAAATTACCAGTAACGATGTATACATTAATGAATACACTTCATTAATAGATTATTACAGCACTAATAATACTACTCGCAATATGGGAAGAATTATATTAACTAGGCGCAATGGAGTTACGTGTGATGTTGAAATAAATCCTGGACCATTCGTTCAAAAAGAAAATACATCCGTATCCTCTGCTTTTGATGACGCCATTTTACAAAAGAAATTATGAATTTATGGAACGATTAAAACTTATGAATCTATAGTAATGTTCGATCCGAATTCTCAACCTGCAATGTATCCCAAGAATGCATTCGGATATTGTTTTAGTTCAGTTAAGACCAATTTATTATTACTTAGATGAGAAACTTCGTGTTTTATACCGGATTGATCCTATAGCAATTAAATTGAATAAATAATTAATTGTTATTTTAATTATAAATTCAACAGTTAGAAGAAAATCAAGCATCAAATGATAAAGCTCATTGATCGCGAGGTCATGTACCTGTGATATGCAATGGTGAAGTGGTGCTTCATCCACGGTTTGATGCTAAATTATCAAGAAAAGATTGCGAAACAGTGTTGATACCAGTACCATCATTTCCAAGTTGAATAGCACCAAGTTTTAATTCGGATAAATTATTGAATGTACATCCGTAAAACGAATTAAAACCCGTATAAAAATTAGTTGATATAGTCATATGCGCAACAGCAAAAGTTACACTAGATAAATCCAAACTTGTTAAACCCAATGTTGCGTTTGCAAATGTATAATCCGCAATATACAATGATTGATTAGCCATATTAGAAACAGCAAAAGTAGTAAATTTACTAAAATTTAATCCGGTTAATTTGGGAAGCATTGCTGAATAAAATGTGTAAGAAGCGGTATGAATATTGGTATTAAAATTATTGCTAGAGGTATTTGCGAAAATAGTTTTTGTCATATCTAAATTAACTAATTCGGGAAAATTAGCTAGGTCAAAAGTGTGAAACCCGGTATACACGTCACCGCTAGTCAATGTACCATGGTTTCGGGAAAATACTGCTTGTGCTAAATCTAATTTAGTTAATTTTGTAAATTGACATTTATTAAACGTATAGTAACCAGTGCAAACTTCCCCATTCGATGTCATTTCCTCTTGACTAGCAAACACAGTTGTGTTAAGTCCAAATGATTGCAAACTGGATAAATTTGCTCCTTCAAATGTGAAAGAACCAGTGAAAACGTTATTTACAGATGGTGTTCCATTAGAACTAAAATTGGTGGCGGTTAGATCAAGCTTAATTAAATTTGATAAATTGCAATTAGCAAAAGTATGAAAAGCTGTATAAACATCACCCACATCATTTCATGGATAACTTTCACTAGATTTTGCATGTGCTAAATTTAATTCTTTAATGGTAGACAAATTAACAATAGAACCAGAATCATCTGATCCGAAAGTATAACATCCCGAAAAACTCTGGGTATTATCATCACTATGCAACCATTGTCAAGTAGTATAACTTAAATCAATTTTGGAAAACACCGCAAAAATATTGTTAATATTTTGATTACCTTGACCGATTGGACTAAAAGCAAATTTGTCACCAGTAATAAAGTGATGTTGCAAGTCTAACACATCACATTTTTCATGGGCATATTGACTAACATATTCTTTAGCATCTTGAACTGTATCAGCTGCTGCTAAAAATGATGGTGCAAAACCATTAATTTCTTTGCTAGCATTATCAATATCATAAAAATCAGATGTGATAGGTAACGAAACACTAGGAGCGATAGATTTTGGTGCTAGTGCTCAACCGATAGCAATAGTGGCACCAGTCAATAATAATCCCGAACTAGTGAAAATTAATGTTTTTTTAATTACTCTTCGTTTTTTCCAAGATATGTATTCAGAAGAATTGAAAGTATATTTCAAGTGATTGAATAGAAAATAGGGGAATTTCATTTTTAAAAATTATAATCGCAAAAAAACTTTTTTACGAAAATAATTGTTTAATGATTTTGAAGCAAAATGATTTTAAGTTACTTTAATCTTTACTTGATATTTGTCAATTTTTCAAGTACTAAATTGATTTGAGTGCTCAGCTTATCAATGCGAGCGTCTAATTGGCCAATGCGAGTATCTAATTGATCAATACGAGTTTCCAATTGGTCGATACGAGTTTCCAGTTGGCCAATGCGAGTTTCCAATTTATCAATGCGAGCGTCCAATTGATCAATACGAGTATCCAGCTGGTCAATACGAGTGTCCAGCTGGTTAATACGAATGTCTAATTGACTAATCCGTACGTTTAGCTGGTCAAACTTTGCATCTACGTACTGAATGGTGGCATATTTGGGGTGTTGACTATTAATCTTTCCCAAATCAACTTGTCCACTATCTTTGTCGTTGCGTTTCACAATTATGTAATTATATAACATACGTTTTGTTGACTCCCCCACTATATAGATATGACCCCAAAACTAAAATTTCTTAAAAATCGTTACTTTTATTCATAAAAAATTAAAAAACTTTCTCGAATAAAATCCAAAAAAATATCAAAATATGTTAACATATACTAACCATAAAGAGTGTGATAAAGACAAGCTTAATGATCACACAGCAACCTGTCAACTAAACAAGATAAGGTGCTAAAACTTGTATGATGGTAATTCATATCTTGTTATTCACTCTTTGTTGGGTGAATTTTTTATTTGAAGGAAAAAATAATGCATCAAAAACTATATACAAGCGAATCTGTCGGTAAGGGACACCCCGATAAAATATGTGATCAAATTGCTGATCTCATTCTCGATGCGTGTCTTAAGCAAGATAAAAATAGTCGTGTAGCCTGCGAAGTATTGGCAAGTAATCGTTTGATTGTGATTGGTGGTGAAATTACAACCAAAAGTTATGTTGATGTTGTTAAAATTGCTTGACAAGTACTTAAACCGCTTGGCTACACAGAAAACGATTTTACAATTTTAGCCAACATTAACCGTCAATCACCTGATATTGATAAAATCGTTAACAAGAAAAAAATCGGTGCTGGTGACCAAGGGATTATGTACGGCTACGCCACAAACAAAACTAAAAATTTTATGCCCTTGTCTATTGTGCTAGCCCACGAATTGATCGCGAAAGCAACTCATTTAATTGATACCAAGCAATTCAAATACGCTAAGTATGATATGAAGTCCGAAGTTAGCGTGGATTGAACTAATGACAACCCCAAAATTCATACGATGTTAATGTCCATTCAACATGAACCAAATATTAATATTGCCGCATTTAAGCAATATGTAATTAAAAACATCATGAATCCTGTTGCTATTAAATATAAATTAGATACACATTTTCTCAAAATGGTAAATAATGCTGGCGATTTTATTATTGGTGGGCCAATTGGTGATACCGGACTAACTGGGCGAAAAATTATGGTTGACACCTATGGTACAATCGCTCATCATGGTGGTGGTGCGTTTAGTGGTAAAGACTACACTAAAGTTGATCGCACTGGTGCATATATCGCAAGATATATTGCTTTAAATATTGTTGGTGCAAAATTAGCTGATCGTTGCGAAGTACAACTAGCATATGCTATTGGTCAACCGCAACCTTTATCAATCCGTATTGATACTTTTAATACTAATCATGTTCCAATGACAAAAATTTATTATGCTGTTAGTAAAACATTCAATTTAGATTTAAATCACATCATTGAACATTTTAATTTACATCAGCCAATTTATAGTAAATTATCAGTTTTGGGTCATTTTGGTCGTGACGATTTAAATCTACCATGGGAAAAAACCGATAAAGTTAATGCTTTGATTAAACTTTGTAAAAATTAGTTACGCTTCGCTTTTTTAAGTTGATGTTTATGGTACAAAAATGTTGTTTTATTAATAAAACCTAATTTATAATTCCATTTAATTTCTTTAGTTGTCAATTTACTTAAATCCATCATTGCCAAACGTTTAACATTTTCTTGGTATTGATTTGTTTGCATGTATAGTGATCTAGATTCTTTAAACAAAATAGGTAAATATATTGCAACATAGATACCATAAATCACCGATAGCAGAAAAAGAACAATACCACTAACAAAAAGCGGTAAAGAATTCAAATGGCCAGTTGCAGTATCACTATCATAGTCATATTTAAAACCGCACAATCCAAAACAGGCAGCACTGCTAGCAAAAAATAATATTAAGATAATTAACAATATTCAGTAAAGGATTAAAAAACGTTTTCTCCCAGCAACATCTTGATGAATTCAAATTACTTTTTGTTTACGGTTAATAAACCATTTCGCTAAATAATTTTGGTTGTTTTTTATTTCCACGATTAATATGCCCTTGCAAAATATACCATCATTTTGGCTGGTTTATCAGTAAAAAAACACTTCTGATTGTTATTTGTTTTTGTGCCAATTATTTGTTGGATACAACGCGGAGTTGCCTGGGTGAGTTCTTGTAGTTTCTTTTCATCCAATTCATCTCCACTCCATGGTGCAAGAGCAATTTGATGATTATTAATTACTTTTTTAAATGTTGCTAAATTATCTACCGTAACAATTGCAGCTGATAATCTTTTGTGTGAATTAGCAAATAACTCTTCCTGATACGCTTGGATTGATTGGGTAATATATTGCTTTAAAATAGCAAGTTGCACTAATTGCTTGTGTCCATTAATTCGTGACACTACAGTGACTTGTTGCTGTGCTAAATCTTTAACTCCTACAACAATAGTTAACGGTACACCCTGTACTTCGCTTTCGGCCATTTTATAACCAAATCCATAATCGTTGTCAATAACTTGCACACGGTATTGTTGCAAATCTTCAAGCAAAATTTTAATTGCATCTTTAACTGTAACATCTTGATGATTGATTGGGATAATCATAATTTGACACGGAGCAATTGTAAACGGCAGTACCAATCCTTTATCATCAGCATGAGACATGATGATTGCCCCAATTAGTCGCGTAGACAGCCCAGCAGATGTTTGATATGGATAAACATATTCATTATCAGCTGATTGAAATTGAATGTCATATGCTTTGGCAAAATTCTGTCCTAAATAATGTGCAGTCGCGCATTGTAATGCTTGACCATCTTGTAGAAATGCCTCTAAAGTATAAGTATTTTCAGCACCTGCGAATCTTTCGCCCACGGTTTTTTCACCCATTAAAACATCAATACCTAAATGATGGTTGATAAATTGTTTGTACAATTTCGCTAAAGTCATAGCTTGTTGTTGGGCTTGAAGTGCAGATGCATGAATGGTATGTAACTCTTGTCAATAAAACTCACTATTTCTTAAAAAAGGACGAGTGTTTTTCTCAACGCGATAGACGTTACATCATTGATTGTATTTTAATGGCAAATCCGCATATGAAGTAATAATTTGTTTAAAGTAATTACAGAACGATACTTCCGATGTTGGTCGTATTACATAAGGTTCGGTTAATGTTTCAGTACCTTTTTGTGTTACGAGAAAAAGTTCAGGTGCAAATCCTTTAATGTGTGCTTTTTCTTTGTGAAACTGCGAGGATTTAATGAACGATGGTAACTGAACATTAACAATACCTTGTGTGGCGAATAATTTATCTAACTGAATTTGAATATTTTGCCATATCGCTCAACCGCGTGGCTGATAGATTAATGTTCCTTTGATGTCACCGTAAGTAATTAATTTAGCAGCATTAATAACGCTAGTATATCAATCAGCGTAATTAGTTTCACGCTTAACAATTTTATTTAATTGTTTGGGTTGATTCATACTAGGTATGGTTTTAATTATATGGAGATATTAACTCTTTCAGTTTAAATCGTTAACACTTTTTGGCTTATTATTAACTACTTTAACAATTTTACCGTCTGATACATGAACGACTTTTGTCGCTAGCTCAGCAATGATTGGGTTGTGAGTCACAATAATGACAGTTGTTTTAAATTTGCGATTGATTTCAACGAATAATTCCAGGATGTGTTTGGACATAGCGTTATCAATTGCTCCTGTAGGTTCATCGCCAAAAATCAATTGCGGATTTTTAACCATACTTCGCGCAATCGATACTCGTTGTTGTTGCCCACCAGATAATTCACTAGGAAATTTATTTTGGTGTTCATAAATACCAATTGTTTTTAATAACTCATCAATGTCTAAACGTTTTTTCGTATCTTTTTGTAAGTTAGCACCAATTTCTACATTTTCTCTAACAGTTAGATTGGGTAATAATCCGTACTGTTGAAAAATATATCCGATATTATTGCGACGAAAAACAGTTAATTGCGAAGTGTTAAGATTAATTAAGTTTTGGTGAGCAACAACTGTATCGCCCAAAGTCGCATTATCCATACCCGAAATGATATTTAATAAAGTCGTTTTACCGCTACCACTTGGTCCTAAGATAACCACAAATTCACCATATTTAATTTGCAAATCAATTTCTTTAAGCACCTTGATTGCTAGAACATTATTGTTGTAATACTTGACGACTTTACGTAAATCAATGATGTATTTTTTATTAATAGACCTAACAATATCTTTCTTACAATTTTCAAGTTTTCTAACTTTTGATGCATGAAATTTAGATAATAAATTCGCACGCAAATTATTCATCTTATTATGATAGTGTTCAACATCTTTAGTGGCTTTGCTAATCTTGTGATCAACTACTGCTTTAGGAATTTTACGTGAAGGAGTAATCTTGTGAATGTTTGATCAATATTTTAAGTTTAATCTGGACTTAGCTAAATGCCTTGTGAGACGACGAAATTGGTATAAGTGAATAAACGAAAAATTAGGTGGGAGCATTAACCCTTCGTCTTTTTCAAGAAAACAAATATACTCATAAAGAGCTTGAGGAATAAATTTAGTTTTTTTATTTACAGTTCTAAATATTTTTTTACGTTCGTAATAGAAATCACCTTTGGCAAGTGTAGAACGGTTGTAATAAGACAAGTGTACCCCCACAACTCATTGCCGATACAACTTTTTAATAGCAATAAAATCAGCACGTGAATTAATTGGTGTGGTATCAATTTGTTTAGATAATTCTGCTATTTCAGCATCCAGTTTTACTAATTTTTCTTGAGCTTGGCTCATCTCAATGTTTTTATTTTTAATTTGTGGCTTTCCCGTATTCATAATATTTCCTACTTAATCATATCAACTAAATGGTCACGTTTCAATGATCAATAACCACCAAAACCAGAAATAACAAATATAACACCAACAGTAGCTAAAGCAACTAAAAAGTATCATCATTGAATCGTGGTGGTCAATAATATACCCGTTCCTGTTAATACTAGCATTTGGAAGGTGGCAACAATACCGATTGATAATGGAATAGCAATCGCTAATCCTAGTAATATTACTGGAATATAAATCGCTAAGAACGAATTCGCATTTTCGTGGTCACGATATCCTAATGCCTTCATCATTGCAGCTAAACGTTTAGATTCAGAAATAATTAATGTGGTAATTAATGCAACGATAACCACAATCATCGCGGCAATGACGATCAATACAGTGGTTTCAATTTGGGTAACAGTACTCGCGACCGAATCAAAAACCTTTTCAGAGGCATTATGATCCACCACGTTATTAACTAACGAAACAACTGCGGTATTACCAAATAATTGACTAATTGCAGTAATTAATTGATCAGTAAATTGAGTTAAATCTTGATTGTTATTGTATGCATCATGAATTTGTTGTCCAAAATCAGTATGTTGTGAATCGGTATAAAAACCACACAATCTGTTTGCTACTTCAACATTCAATCCTGCCCGACCATGAACGGTTGCATTTAAACAACTCCTAACCGCATCGGCTTTAATTTGATCATTACCGGGTCATATTCCAGACAAGGAATACAAACTAACTCCGCCATTTAATAATTGTCCACCATTAGTTTTTTTGGTGAAAACACCATTAAAACCATATGGTGTAAATTGATTATCGGGAAAAAGTGTAGAATCATTTAAATCATTAATAACACAATTTCCATTATCAATAACTTGACTGGAATTGATGTAATTATTGCTTGGTAAAGATGTTCTAATCGAGTCATCTTCCAAATGCGTTTTTAAACCTAGTAAATAATTGGCTAAATCTTGATCAATGTAATACTCTTCGCTGGTGTAAGTGTTAAAAATATCTACTACTTTGAATTTTGCTGTGGGATTATCAACATTGTACATTTGGTTTGAATATCTAGATGTTGTATTGTTAATTGTCAATGACATTTCATCGCCAACGTGCAAATGATATTTTTTTGCTACTAACGCATTAATAACAATTGGGTGCGCGATATTCTTATCTAAATCCTTGGCAGATGCTTTAATTTCATTAATAACATTATTACCTTTGTTGTTGACCAATGACACGTAGTCGGTATTTTGCTTGATACCAATAACTTTAACATCATTATTAGTTTTTTGATTGGTGCAATTCAAATATGTATATGTTTCATCATCATTTTCTAACGGTACAGTGTTGTATTGAATGAAATAATCTTGATCAACTGTTGGAATGTTATCTGGCAAAGTGTTAAATTGAGAATAAAGATCAGTTATTAATTGGATAAATTCTTTATCGGGTTGTAATACCGTGTCGGTAATTCCCCCATCAGCCATTTTACCGTTAAATTTATATGATATTGAACCGTCGGGTTCAGTATTTTTGTCAAAATATTTACTGTAAGAAGATGATGGAAAGACTGGATTGGGAGTGTATGGATCATCGCTATTGACTTGTTTGCCGATTTCATCACCGATATGTGTCGTACGACTGTCGCAGATATTGCGATTATTCATTGGCATCAAAGCAACCGCAATATTTCATGGATCAGTTTTACCAAGGATACTTGACCCAATTTGTAAATCTACAATAGATTTAGCCATCACACGATTTTTCATGTAAGTGATGTCTTGGGATTGACCAGTAGAATCACCATAATTAGGATAAAAAACATTGGCATGATAAACATTATTTATATCTTTCATTTGGGGCAACATTGCACCAACATCATAGTGAAATAATACAACAACTGTACCTTTACTATATGTTTTTCAAAAGTATGTATTGCTTAACTCACTGGGACAAACATTGCTATCATTCGTGTATAAGTTGGGAATAAAATTTCTTCCTTCAACACTATCAACATAGCCACTAGCCCCAAACAAATTAGCATTAGTCGGTAAATATTGTCCGCCTTGATCTGTGGGGGTAGCTAAGTCAACCGCATAGCTATAGTGGTGTGCCGCAAAAGTTGCATCTTTAGAATCTACAAATTTATGGTTAATCGCCAAACCAAAAATTAGTGATGACATGGCAAGTGCAGTCATAATACATAAAATTAATAAACGCCATAGCGAATTAAAAGCAATTGAAATTCGAAAGCGAGTAATGATACTTAATTTGGATATTGGTGTTTTAACATAACGTGAAAGTCAGTTAGTTTTAAATTCGCTACCAGTCTTCATTAAATCCGTTGTTTTACGACGTAAAACAATTAATGTTGCTATGAACGCAACAACCATCAAAATAACAAAAGGAACAACAAATGTTAGTAGTAATGAAGTTCATGAAAATGCTAGCAATGGTGAAGGGATCAGCCAATAACCTTTAAACAATTGTAAAGTGGCTGCTTGTAAAAATGTTCCTGCTAAATACCCGCCAATACCGCCTGCTAAAGTGGGAATAAGTACAAATGGAGCCATTGATAAGGCAATTTTACTTTTACCAACACCATTAGCTTGCATCACGCCAATCGTACGACTGCTATTACCAACGTATCGTCTAATTACAATAGCACAAATCAAAATACTTAACAATAAAACAAAAATAGTTAGGATGTAGTCAATACTAGAAATGCTTTGCACCAATTCGGGAATATACGCCACCCTTTGTGCACTAGTATCTAGCACGTTAGATTTATCATTAGCTAAATAAGCAGCATTAACATTACTTGGCCAAATCATCTCTTTACGTGCTTCAACATTTAAACTATCAATGAAAGTATATTTATCAACATTAGATGGCACTTTACCCGCAAGATATGCTTCAACAGGATTGGAACGATACGAATCTAATACCGCATCATACCCATGATCATTAGCAAAAATAATTGCTTCTTTATTGGGATTTGGAACAGGCAAATCTAGATTAATGATTGGGTAAATATAATCAGGCGTAATTCCCGCACCAGTGATGATGAAAGGTGTACCAGCAGCATTTGCAATAATCATATCTGGGTGACTATTAACAACACCTTTGAATCATTGCAAATACGAATCACTGCTAAGTGAATTTAAGTAATTAATTGCTTTTTGACGTGTATCTACATTTGAATCTTGAGGAAAAATTGAATAATCCATCGGTTTTAATCCGTGCTTCTGCATGTACGTTGGGGACACAACAGCAAAATTAGAAGTTCAATCAGAAACAGTTACCGACATCGGAATAAGTGTTGGTCATTGAATTGTATATTGGTAACCACGATCATAACGCTGCTCAGGAGTTTGACTTGCAGGATTTGCTGCTTGTGAATACTTGGTATAGTAATTACTATAGGCACTTCTAAAATCTGAACCAGCAGGATCTGCAGTTGCTAGGGTGTGAACAGTCTTATGTGGATCTGTATTAACATCAGCCGTCCATTTACCCACTGAATCCAAGATTATAAACTTTGCAATAATTATGTCTGCATCTAGCTGATGCGGATCTCAGGCACTACTAATGTCATGACCTAAGATTTCGTTGTAATTATAATCAGCAGGGTAATTATAACCATCAGGCATAGCTAACGATGGTCGATAATTTCTAGTAGAAAAAACGGTCTGACCAACATTTTTAAAACTTTGATTAAATAACGTGATTTTATCAATGGTATCATTAGGATCAACAGCAGCAATGCGATATAAATTACCATCTGGCACATTATCCAAATATATCGAACGACATTTTTTATATTCAATGTTGTTATTAGTTAGATACTCTTGCATACCGGTAGGAAAATTTGATATAAGATCATTAACAAACACAACATAATCATTAATTGCCATAGGATTAGCTGAAATCAACATGGCATTTCAGTCAGTACTTAATGCCGCAGAAATGCTCGGGTTAGCATCTGTACCATCACCAGCGTAGGTTGCGCTAGCGGCGGGAATTGTATGTGGTACATCACCAGAAGGAAATCATGTTCATTCTTTATCACTGCTTAATGTAACCGTGGGACAAACAAACTTATAGTACTGATCTTCAGGATTTTTATTGGCTTGGTAAAATTGATATAGTTCAGAACTAGTATCACTAGAGTCAATGTCTAGAGTTAATTTATAGGTTCTAGTAACTGTACCCTGGTCCACGGTTTGTGTTGGTCAAGGCATTGCAACTGTTGTGGTATCAGTCGGCGATGCTTGACAAGTACCCCAATCATCAGGATCAGTATCTAGACTACCATAATATGTATATTTGACTTCAGCAGTAGGATAATATTCAGAAACGGTAAAATCATGTAAATTACCATCTTTGACAATGGAGTTGTACTCCCCCGAGATATTCGTGGTAGTGCTAGTAAGAACCGTATAAATACCAGTCGATAAAAATGTTAAGAAAATTAAACCAACAACATTGATTTTATTTTGTTTTAGGGAACGAAGTGTATTCAAAAATAAGTTCTTTAACATAGACCTAATGCCATTTATCTTAGCAAAAAAAAAAAAAAA
>JAITRQ010000015.1 GCA_031288285.1 Mycoplasmataceae bacterium | reverse complement strand
AAAAAAAAAAAAAAATGGACCTAAACTCGTACGCAAACATCGCCATACATAGATATTCAAAATATTTCTAAATTGACAAATTACTTATTAAGTGTTATTATTAATAACTTTTATTGACAATTATTTGGCGATACACCCAAAGCAGTTGTTACAAAAAGCACTCATTTAATGCCAACCATTTCACAATTAATTCGTAAAGAACGTAAGACTAAAATCAAAAAATCTAAATCACCTGCTTTAGGTAAGAATTTTAATTCTTTGAAAAATATGGAAAAATTATATGCTGCGCCTTTAAAGCGTGGTGTGTGTACTCGTGTGGGGACAATGACTCCTAAAAAACCTAACTCAGCATTACGTAAATATGCCAAAGTAAAATTAACTAACAAACAAGAAGTATTGGCTTATATCCCTGGTGAAGGTCATAACTTGCAAGAACACAGTATTGTTTTAGTAAGGGGTGGTCGTGTTAAAGATTTACCTGGTGTGCGTTACCATATTGTTCGTGGTGTATTAGATACTCAGGGTGTGGCAAAACGTCAACAACAACGTTCTGCATATGGTGCAAAACGTCCGAAGGTTAGTAATTAAAGAATATGCGTAAAAATCGAGCCGTCAAACGTAAAATACTTCCTGACCCCATTTATAACTCACCACTTGTAGCTAAAGCTATTAATATGATTATGCTTGATGGTAAGCGCGGTTTGGCACAAAATACTGTATATGGTGCTTTTGAAAAAATTGAACAAAAAACCAAAAAACCTCCATTAGATATTTTTAACAAGGCCCTTGAAAACATTATGCCTATCCTTGAACTTAAGGTTCGTCGTGTCGCTGGTAGTAACTACCAAGTACCAACTGAAGTTGGTCCCGAACGCAAAACAGCTTTAGGTTTAAGATGATTGATTACTTATGCTCGTATGCGTAGTGAAAAAACGATGTTAGATCGTTTAGCAAATGAAATTATGGATGCGGCTAATGGTACTGGTGGTGCAGTTAAGAAAAAAGATGATACTCACAAAATGGCCGAAGCGAATAAAGCTTTTGCACATTTACGATTCTAAATTTATGCAAAATATGTTTAATATTAGTTCAAACACAATAACAAAATAATTATGGCTCGTGAATTTTCGATGGATAAATACCGTAATTTTGGGATCATCGCCCATATTGATGCTGGTAAAACCACGACTTCAGAACGTGTTTTATTCCATACTGGTAAATCACACAAAATTGGTGAAGTTCACGATGGTGCTGCTACTATGGATTGAATGGAACAAGAAAAAGAACGTGGTATTACCATTACTTCTGCTGCCACATATGCTACTTGAAAAGGTTATGAATTAAATTTAATTGATACTCCTGGACATGTTGATTTTACTGTTGAAGTAAATCGCAGTCTACGTGTGTTAGATGGAGCAGTAGTTGTTTTAGACGTACAAAACGGGGTTGAACCGCAAACCGAAACCAATTGACGTCTTGCTGATAACTATCAAGTACCACGGATTGTTTATTGCAATAAGATGGATAAAGTAGGCGCGGATTTTGAAATGTCTGTACGCTCATTGAAAGAACGATTGGGTGCTAATGGTGTTGCAATTCAATATCCAATTGGTGCTGAAAATAATTTTAATGGCATCATTGACTTAATTACCATGCAAGCAATGATGTATGATGGTGCAAAAGAGGAAAATTATCAAATCGTACCAATCCCGGTTGAATTAAAAGATAAAGCAGCACAATTTCGCCAAATCATGCTCGAAGAAATCGTCAATTTTGATGATGCATGCATGGAAAAATTTCTTGAAAATCAACCACTAACTATTGCCGAAATTAAAAATTGCATTCGTAAAGGTGTGCTAACAGGTAATTTTTTTCCAGTAATTTGTGGATCATCGTTTAAAAATAAAGGTGTAAAAGCAATGTTAGATGCCGTCATTGATTTTTTACCTTCACCAATTGATGTACCTGCAGTTAAAGGCTATGATGATCAAGAACACGAAGTTGATATTAAACCAAGTGATGATGAAAAATTTTGTGGTTTAGCATTTAAAGTTGCAACCGATCCGTTTATCGGACGTTTAACTTTCATGCGTGTTTATTCTGGGGTATTGAAAGCTGGTTCGTATTTAACTAATACCAATAAAAATGTTAAAGAACGTATTTCGCGTTTGGTAAAAATGCACGCAAACAACCGGACTGAAATCGCTGAAATTAGAGCTGGCGACATTTGCGCCGTAGTCGGTTTAAAATCAACAACTACAGGTGATACATTAGCCCAAGAAGGTTATGATGTTAAGTTAGAAGCAATGAAATTTGCTGAACCAGTAATATCACTAGCTGTGGAACCAAAAACTAAGGCTGACCAAGAAAAAATGGGTATTGCTCTAAGTAAATTAGCCGAAGAAGATCCAACATTTAAAACGCACACTGATGAAGAAACTGGTCAAACTATCATTTCGGGAATGGGTGAATTACATCTCGAAATTATTGTTGACCGTATGCGTCGTGAATTTAATGTTCAAGTGAATGTTGGTGCACCACAAGTATCGTTCCGGGAAACATTTACTTTAGCGGGTGATGCTGAAGGTAAATACATTAAGCAATCTGGTGGTCGAGGTCAGTATGGTCATTGTTGAATTCACTTTGAGCCCAATACTAATAAAGGTTATGAATTTGTAAACGACATTGTCGGCGGTAAAATTCCACGCGAATATATCAAACCAATTGATCAGGGTCTACAAGAAGCCATGAAATCAGGTCCACTCGCTGGTTATCCAATGATTGATATTAAAGCTAGTGTTTATGATGGCTCGTATCATGATGTGGACTCATCCGAAATGGCTTACAAGATTGCAGCGTCAATGGCTTTAAAAGATGCCGCTCGAAAATGTGGTCTAATCTTATTAGAACCAATTATGGCAGTAGATGTGACTGTTCCTGATCAATATTTTGGTGATACAATGGGTGATATTTCTGCACGTCGCGGTAGTATTGAAGGTACAGAACAAAGAGGTAATGCACAAATTATTAAAGCAAAAGTACCACTGAAGCAAATGTTTGGTTATGCAACAGATTTAAGATCTTTTACTCAGGGTCGTGGTAATTATGTTATGCAATTTAGTCATTATGCTCAAGCTCCTAAATCAATTGTGGAAGAGATTGTTACTGCCAAAGAACGAAGTCGCTAAAGATTGTAGCAATCTTGTTGACAAAATAGCACAATCAATATAATGTGGGGCGGGGTTGGTTCTCTCTTATTGCCAACCCCCTTTTTTATTATGACTTATTTGATAGTATTTATGACGATCATAAATGCTCAGTATAATTTTCGTACACATTATGGTTATACACTTATATAATAGTGTGACAGATTATGGCAATTAGCAAGACATTTAAAGCAAACGTTGTAAAAGAATTTGGCGGTGATTCTAAAAACACTGGCGCTACCGAAGTACAAATTGCAATTTTGACTGCGGAAATTAATGCGATTACCAACCATGTTAGTACTAATAAAAAAGACTATTCCACTAAACGTGGTTTATATAAAAAAGTTTCACGACGTAAAGCACTATTAAATTATTTGCAACGTACTAACATTACTAAATATCGTGAATTAATTAAAAAATTAGATTTACGTAATTAACTTCGACGTTTTTTTGAATTTTTTTGATTTCAAATTTCCGCAAATAAAACAAAAGTATTAACCAATAAAGAAATACCACTACCCACTCATGTTGGCATACTGTTATAAAAGATCGTATGAATATTAACAATAGATAAACCCAATGCGTAAACAAAAAAACACAAATTTGTTAATGTTAGCAAAAATCGTTCTAATAAAAATATCTTGTTTTTATAGCGTACATAAAAATATAAATTCAAAATGCTAAGCAAAATCATAAACAAAGCACCCGCAAAACCAATGATAATAAAAATCAATACATCTATTTTCATAAAGATACAATAATTATATAAGTACAATTTATCTGCTTAAAGTCTTAACAAATGAAAAAAGAGAATTATGACATCATCGTAATTGGTGCAGGACATGCGGGGTTAGAAGCAGCATTTGCCTGTGCCCATTTAAATTTACGCGTTGCGCTAATTACATTAAGTATGCAAACGATTGGTGCCACACCGTGTAATCCCGCCATTGGTGGTCCAGCCAAAGGTATTGTCACTAGAGAAATTGATGCTTTGGGTGGGATGCAAGGTTTGGCGACTGATCATAGCATGCTACAGATTAAAATCTTAAATAAAAGTAAAGGTGCTGGTGTATGAGCATTACGTGCCCAGGTTGATAAAATTAAATACCACCAATGATTTGTTAAGCAAATCAAACAAAATTCACACATCAAATTAATTATTGGTGAAGTAAATCAATTACTAATTGAAAACCAAAAAATTCGCGGTGTTCTGTTGGTGAATAATCAAAAGATTTATGCAAAAAAAACCATTTTAACTACTGGTACATATTTAGCCGCAATCGTCCATTTAGGTCAAAAATCAATAGTGAGTGGACCAATGCAACAACCCAGTAGTAATAATTTATCTCAACAATTGCACAATCTAAATATAGAGTTGCTACGTTTGAAAACAGGCACACCTCCGCGCATTTATCAAAATACTATTGACTACAAAAAACTAACAATTACTCCTGGTACTGCTGACGCTAAGTTAGCATTCAGTCACCAAACAACCAGACACATCCCTTTTGCCAAACAAGTTTTGTGTTATTTAACTCATACCAATAAAAATACACACAAAATTATTCGCGATAATTTACATTTATCAGCAATGTATACTCATCAAATTAAAGGTATAGGTCCAAGATATTGCCCCAGTATTGAAGATAAAATCGTAAGGTTTAGTGATAAACCTCGTCACCAAATATTTATTGAACCTGAATCTAAATCATTGGATACGATGTATTTACAAGGTTTATCAAATTCTTTACCACCAAAAATTCAAGATTTGCTAGTTAATTCAATTACGGGATTAACACGCGCAAAAATTCAAGATTATGCTTATGCCATTGAATACGACGCAATTAATCCTTTGCAATTATGGCCAACATTAGAATCTAAAAAATATCACCATTTATATTTTGCAGGTCAAATTAATGGTACTAGTGGCTATGAAGAAGCCGCGTGTCAAGGATTAATGGCAGGAATTAATGCCGCATTATCAATCAAAGGAAAAACACCATTAATCTTGCGCCGTGATGAGGCTTACATTGGTGTATTAATTGATGATCTAGTCACTAAGGGAGTCACTGATCCTTACCGCTTATTAACTAGTCGTGCTGAGTATCGTTTATTATTACGCAATGATAACGCTCAAGATCGTCTAATCAAATATGGATATAAAATTGGTTTAGTTAGTCAAGCAACTCATCATAAATATCTGCAGCAACAAAAATTGATTAAAAAAACGATTCGCTTTCTAAAGACACATTCACTTTCGCCCACATTAAGAAAAGTTTATGGTAATGCTTCTCACACTTTATGGCATTTATTGAAGCGTCCAGAAATAAAACTAACTGCTATTATTAGTAAACGTACTTTATCCACGATGGACCAACAAGTTATTGATAAAATTGAAATTTTGAGTAAATTTGAAGGATATATTAAAAACCAAAATCAAACAGTTATCAAATTTCAAAAGTATGAAAATATGCGACTCAATAAAATCAAAGATTTTAATACCATTAAAAACCTTTCGTTAGAAGCAAGAGATAAACTAAATTTAATTAAACCTTTAACTTTAGGTCAGGCGCAACGTATTAGTGGTATTAATCTTAGTGATCTAATGCATATTAAATATTATTTGGATCAGAAACATTAATAATGAATCAAACACAATTTAAAGATAATGTTATGCAGAATTTTCCTTTTGTGGATGATACTTTTTTTGCACAAATTGAAATTTACAAAACATTATTAATACAAGAGAATAGTAAATTTAATTTAACTAAACTCGCGACAGAAGAAAAAATTTATCAAGATTATTTTTTTGAATCCATTATTCCTTATAAGTCTGTTGATTTTAAGCCGATTCATCATCTTTTAGATATTGGTTCAGGATCAGGTATTCCGGGTGTAGTGTTAAAGTTGCTCTATCCCCACATACAACTAACGATTATCGAAACCAACAAAAAGAAAGCGCAGTTTATACAAAATTTATGTACTAGTCTTAATTTAACCAATGTCCACATTATCAATAAACGAGCGGAAATGATTAATAAAAATGAATACGAAACTTTTGATTTAGTTACCTCGCGGGCTGTAGCTATTTTACCGATTATTCTTGAGCTTTCAATTCCCTATGCTAAGGTGAATGGTTTAATTATCCAACCCAAATCCGTAAATTTTCAATCCGAGATGTCTAATATTGAACACATAATTAAAAATCTTGGTGGTGCACTATTACGTGTTGATCATTTCATTTCGCCATCACAGCACACGCACAATGTGGTCATAATTAAAAAAATTAATCCAACCAAAAGGATTTACCCTCGTCCGTGGTCACAAATTATTAGAGGCAAACATGGCTAAAATTATTACCTTCTTATCTAATCAAAAACAATGCGGTAAAACTACAATTGCTTTTAACTTTGCAAATATTTTGAGCCATCAAAATAAAAAAATACTATTAGTTAATTTGGAATTAGATCCGACTAAGTTTTTAAAGTGCTTCAGCAAATTACCAAAAATTAAAAATATTAACCAATATTTTTCTTGTTTAACTTATGCTAAGCATTATCAAATTATGTTTATCACTAATCATGCATCCATTCATAAAACTGCACCAACTATGATTGACTATCAAAAATCGCTAATTAAGCAAATTCGCGCTTGGAGCAAATTATTTGATGTAATTATTCTAGATGGTAATTCAATATGAAAGAGCTTAAATATTTCACTTTTTAATTTGACTGATTATTGTTTTATGATTTATAACCCCAATAATTTCGTGATTGCTGATATCACTAATACATTACATGAATTGCGTGTTGCACATACTGATAACAAAAAATCCAAAATAATTTGTGCTGTTTGTAATATGTTTGATCAAAATAATAATCACCACGTTGCCAATCTATTACAGCTTAAAAAAATTTTTACTGCTCCTAATAACTTATTTTTACTTCCAGTAAATGAATCATTATCAAAAATATCTGATCGCACTTTTTCTTATGCTCAAGATGAAGCATGATCAGATTACGCTATTAAACTTAATCAAATTCTTAAGTCATATCGCTTTTAGTTTCTACTACACTAGTTTATAAGCAATCATTTCTTAACGTTGTTTTGGTAAAAATAATGAGAGTATAATTTAAAAGTTGTGTCCATATATCAAGAGCTTGAATGACGCGGATTAATAAGTAATATTACTAATCTAGATAAACTTAAAAAATTTGATGAAACTCACGGATCTGTTTATATTGGTTTTGATCCGAGTTTTGATTCATTACATTTAGGTAATTACAACATGTTATTAATCTTGAAAAGATTAAAATTACTAGGTTATAAACCATATGCATTGATTGGTGGTGCAACCGGTTTAATTGGTGATCCCTCTGGTAAAAAACACGAGCGGCAAATATTATCACTAGAGCAAATTAAAACCAACGTCCAAAAAATTACTAAACAAATTAATACCATTACAGGAGTGTCTGTTATTAATAACAATACTTTTTATCAAAACATAAATTTATTTGATTTTTTAAGGGATGTCGGTAAATTGATTAACGTTAATTATCTTTTAGAAAAAGAATCCATCAAATTACGTTTGGAAACAGGAATTTCTTTTTCGGAGTTTACTTACGGATTAATCCAGGGGTATGATTTTGCACATTTGTATCAAAACAATCACATTACTTTACAAATTGGTGGATCGGACCAATGGGGCAATATCACTACCGGTATTGAATTAATTCGTAAAATTTGTGGCGAGCAAAATGATGCATGTGGATTAACAATTAATCTATTAACCAAGGCCGACGGAACTAAGTTTGGCAAAAGCGAATCAGGTGCAGTTTATTTAGATGCTAGTTACACTTCGCCATATCAACTTTACCAATTCTTGATTAATCAATCCGATAAAGATGTTATTAAATTGTTAAAATTTCTTACTTTTTATACTAAAGATGAAATTGCTCACATCATCAAAACACATGAGGATAATGTAAAAAAACGTTATGCGCAAAAACAATTAGCCAAAGCAGTAGTGCAAGATATACACGGTGCTAAAGCTGTCATCAATAGCGAATTTATTTCGGCAGCATTTTTTGAAGATCGCATTGACACACTATCCGTGCCCCAATTAATCGAAGCATTAAAAGATAGCGAATCATTTGTCACCAAAAAAAATCAATATGATATTGTGACACTACTTGTTGAAAGTAAAATCTGCGCTTCAAAAACAGCTGCTCGTAAACTAATTGATGAAAAAGCAATTTATGTCAACAAAGAATTAGTTAATGATTATTCAATGTTGATCACCAAAGCGAATGCATTAGATCAAAAAATCTCATACATTAAAAAAGGTAAACGAAATTACTACTTAGTTATTTGGCAATAATATGTTTAAAACAATGATTGCGGCGATTGTCTCAAAGCACATGCGTAAAAAGCTAGACAATTGAACCATCAAAGAAGAAGATATTACTGAAGTCTTAAAACAAATTCGTATTGCTTTGCTAGATGCTGATGTCAATTTAATTGCTGTCAAAGATTTTATTAAAAACATTAGACAAAAAGCCATTGGCACAGTCATTAACCACGGTGAAGATCCAGAACAAATTTTATTAACCATTATTAAAGATGAATTAGTTAATATCTTAGGTCAAAAAACACGGCAAATTAATACTGAAAAACACCTTATTAAAATCATGATGGTGGGATTACAAGGTTCAGGTAAAACTACCACTGTAGCTAAATTAGCTAATTTTCTTATTCACGAACATCATCGCAAACCATTATTAGTTGCTTTAGATATATATCGTCCTGCCGCTATCGACCAATTGCAAACACTTGCGGATCAAATTCACGTTGATTTTTACCAACATGGTAATCAAAATACAGTCTTAACTGCTGATGAAGCAATGGCAATTGCTGCCAAAAATAATAATGATGTTATTATTTTCGATACTGCAGGACGATTACAAACTAATAAAGAATTAATGGATGAACTAGTTAATATTCGTAATAAGGTTTCGCCTGATGAAATTTTAATGGTTGTTGATGCGATGTCAGGACAAGATGTAATGAATGTCGCTAATGAATTCAATAATCATTTATCATTAAGCGGTTTTGTCATTACGAAACTCGATTCAGATGCAAAAGCCGGTGCCGCTTTATCACTTGCTTATTTACTTCATATTCCAATTATGTATATGGGTACAGGTGAAAAAGTTGGATCATTAGATGTGTTCTATCCTGAACGCATGGCTGATCGAATTTTGGGATTAGGCGATATTTTAACACTAGCTGAAAAAGCTAATAAAGTTGTTGATGAAAATAAAGCCAAAAAATCATTAGCTAGAATGTTAGCGGGTAAAATGGATTTGGAAGATTTGATGCAACAAATGTCCCAATTATCAAAGATGGGTTCGTTTGGTTCGGTAGCAAAGATGATGCCGAATGCTCCAAAAATTAGTGAAGATCAAATTAGCCAGGCTGAACAAAAAATGAAAATATGAAATGTTTTGCTTGCATCAATGACATTAAAAGAACGACGTAATCCCCAATTGTTTAAGCGTCAACCCAATCGTAAAATTCGCGTAATTAAAGGTTCGGGTCGTAAACCTGATGAGCTAAATAAAATGCTCAACGAATGGGAAAAGTCTAAGAAAAAAATGGAAGAATTGGGTAGACAATTGAAGACTGGTCATAATCCTTTTAGTAAATTAGGAATATAATTTTAGACACCAATTATTCTTTTAAATTATTCTTTTTAACAAGGTTATCAAGGCGTTTTTCGAAATTATCAAAGCGTTTTTCGAGATTATCAAAACGTATTTCAAGATTACCAAAGCGCGTTTCAAGATTATCAAAGCGTTTTTCAAGATTACCAAAATGCTTAAGAATTAGATCCAGTTTTTCTGAATCTGTAATAATTTTGACTTTTTTTAAAACGTCAAATGATCCGGTTGTTGCAGAAATCTTTTGTAAATTTGCATATTCAATGTGTTGCACTGAACGTTTGCCTATTGCCATGTTCATATTATAACACTTCACTTTTCTCACACTTAGCATTATAGCCTAACCCTCACTTGCTTATGCTTTCACAGTTTAATTAAAAAATTCGCTAATTAATATTTAAACGAAAAACATCAACACTACCCGTGTTATATAGTAAAAACTATCAAAGATGAGATAAATTATTATTAAAAATTCAGAGTATTAAACTTAATTACAAGTTTTCAAATTTCATTTTCAAAGCATCAGCTACTGCTTTGTTTGTTAATTTACCATCAAAAGTATTAACACCATCATGAATTACTTGGTTGTTGATTAAAGCTTTTAAACCACCATTAGCAATTTCTAATGCATAAGGAATGGTAGCGTTAACTAAAGCAACAGTTGAAGTACGCGCAGTCGCACCAGGCATATTTGCGACAGCATAATGATTTACACCGTGTCTTAAATAAGTTGGTTGATCATGAGTGGTAATGTGATCAATTGTTTCAATTGATCCCCCTTGATCAATGGCAATATCCACGATTACTGATCCGCGTTTCATTGATTTTACCATCGCTTCATTAACCACTTTCGGTGCTTTAGCCCCAGGGATTAATACGGTTGAAATCAATGCTTCAGCTTTCGGTAATACTTTAGCAATATTGGCAGGTACTGATTTTAAAACTTCAAATTTAGAATTAAATGCTTGTGTTAAGCGTTTAATCAATACATCATTTTTTAATTGTTTAATACGATCGGGATTCATTTCAAATAAAGTTACATTAGCACCTAATCCCAATGACGCAGTTGCGGCATTATAACCAGCAACACCACCACCAATAACCACGAATAATCCTTTTTCAGTTCCGGGTTTTTTAGGGTCATTATCACTTACTCCCCCTGGTAAAATTCCCATTCCTCCGTGATGTGATTCAAGATGCGTTGCTGCAATAATCGCAGCCCTTCTTCCGGCAACTCGTGACATTGGTGCTAACAATGGTAACATACCATTTTTGCGCATTGTTTCGTAAGCAATACCGGCAACTCTTTTAGCCAATAACGCTTTAGTTAATGGTAAATTGTCCGCTAAATGTAAATAAGTAAATAACAATAGTCCGTTACGGAAGTATCCGTATTCGCTAGCTAATGGCTCTTTAACTTTTACAACCAATGAATGGTTTCAAGCATCTTTAGCCTTCGTAACAATCGTAGCCTTAGCACGTTTGTATTCTTCATCAGTAAAACCTGAACCTAATCCTGCGCCAGTTTGCACAAATACTTTGTGTCCTGCACTAGTTAATTGTTTAACTGCATCGGGTGTTAACCCAACACGATTTTCATTATTTTTTATTTCTTTTGGTAATCCTATATCCATAATTATTTTTTCTATTAATCCTAACGATTTTATTATAGTCCTATCTCATACTTTTATATGATCAATTTCCCATAGTAAAAATCAGTATTAAGATTGCTAATTAATTCATATAAAGATAACATGTAGTAAAAAATCATTTTTTTGTATAATCTACAAGCATTTAAACGGTTTTAAATGCAATTCTTTGTTCATTTTAGAACATACCCATAAAGGAGCGCATACAATACATACAATGGCAAAATACGAAATCATTCTTGTGGTTGATGGTACATTAGAAGAAAATAATGCTAAGGTCTCAATTCAAGAACTAGAATCTTTAATCAATACTAGTCCGAATTTTAAAATTACTGAACTTGGCTTAAAGACTATGGCTTTTGCCATTAACAAAAAAAATAAAGGTTGGTATTTGCAATATAACTTTGAAAACACGGACCCCAATATCATTAAAGAATTTCGTCGTCTCGCTTTAATTAATAAAAATGTTTTACGACACTTAATCATCAATCTTGAAAAAGAATATGGTTATCGTTCAACACAAAACCAGAAAAAAATCAACCGTTCCAAAATCCAATTAGAAAAATATAATGAGCGTGTTACACGTCTAAGAGCTGAGCGTGAAGCTCGTGAAAAAGCACAAGCTGAATTAAGTGAGATGATTACACCAGCTGTTGTACAAAACAAAAAGGAGAAAGAAAATGAATAAAGTATTTTTAGTGGGGAGATTAGTTTCTGACCCAGAACCATTCACAACTAGAAACGGTATTAACCAGTCACGAATTACCATCGCCACCCAAGACAATCGTAGTCGTAATGAATCATATTTTTTCCCTTGTGTCGCTTGACAAAATGCTGCTAATTTTATTAATACTTATTTGCACAAAGGCGATTTAGTGGCAATTGATGGTAAATTAACGCGACGTAGCTTTGTTTCTAAAGAAGGTAAAACTGTTTATATTACCGAAATTGTAATCGACATGATTAATTCAATTGGATCAAAGCGTGATAATGCTAATGCTACTAATAAAATTCCTACAAAATCAATTGATCAATCATTTCCTGAACAGGTAGTACAACAAGATACTAGCGAAACCAAGTCAAATAATAATACTCAACAAAACAACAATCAAAGTAGTACTAATGATGTGGAATGATTTGATGAGGTAAATAAAAAATAGTATATGCTACAACGCACTAATATTCAACGTAAACGTAAATTTTTTATTCCTAAAAAACCGTGTGTTTTATGTCAACAGGGCGTTAATTATGTTGACTATAAAAATACCGAATTGCTTAAACACTACCTTTCGCATACTGCCAAAATTCTTCCACGTCGTGTTACTGGAGCATGTGCCTATCACCAACGAATGATTGCGAATGCAATCAAACGTGCTCGCTACATTGGTTTATTACCATTTGTCGCTGAATAAAATCACAAATGAAAGTTATTTTATTAAAAGATGTTCCTAACATTGGCAAAATCCATGATGTCGTAACTGTTAAAGATGGTTATGCCAAAAATTATCTCATCAAAAATAAATTGGCTGTCATATCTTCACAAACTGCGAATGATAAATTGCAACAAGATTTATCAACGATTGCTAGTGAAATTGCCACTAAAAGGGGGCAAGCTATTGATATCAAAACAAAATTAGAGCAATTAACACTTGAATTTGTTTTACCAACTAATCATGGTAAGGTTTTTGGAACTATATCCACAAAAGCCATTATTGATAAAATCCAGCAACAATCTAATATTAAATTGGATAAATACATGTTTGAACTAAACGATCAAAAAAACATTTCGTTAGGTCAACACCAATTAAAAATACGTCTCTTTAATGATGTTATTGCTACTTTACATATTAATGTTAATGAGGCGTTAGGATCATAGATTTATGGATAAAGTAGAATTTGACCAAACGGTTGGTTTAATCGAACAAAAATTAATTAGTGAATTGCTTAACGATCCACTAGTAATTGAAGACGCCATTTTAAAACTAGACCCAATTGACTTTATTAATAAAGAAATGGCAATCATTTTTGGAGCAATCACCACTTTACACCGTAACGGTAAGCACGTTGATGAACATACTGTGAATGAGTTTATTTACGATCATAATGAATTGCATTTTGAAGATTATCCAGCAGTCATTAAAACCCTCGTCAATAAATTTACTACATCAGTTGAAGTTGATGATCACATTGAGCTTATCAAAAATGCCTCTATCAAACGCCAAATGGATCAATTTGCCAATGATTTAGTTGCGACAAAAATTGATTTTACTGATTTTAATGAACAAGTTTATCAATTACAACAACGTTTCATGAATATCATTAATTCTAAAAAATCTACCGAAATTAAAAGCATCGAAGAAATTGCAAAAGATTTTCAAGAAAAACTTAATCAAATTTACAACCAAATTGGTGAACTAAGTGGCACTACTTCAGGCTATACACAAATTGATAAAATTACTAATGGTTTCCAACCTGGAGACTTAATTATTCTTGCGGCGCGTCCTGGTATGGGTAAGACTGCATTAGCTTTAAATTTTTTACTAAATGCTGCAAATACCATCCAGCAAGCAAAGCGACAAGATCCCAATAATAAAGATGTAGTAGTAATGTTTTCATTAGAAATGGGTGCAGATCAAATTTTTCAGCGTTTAGTTTCTTGCAGTAGTATGGTTGATGTATCCATGACACGCAAAGGTAAAATGGAATCAATTGATCTAGAAAGTTTGACTACAGCCATTCAAGAAGTGAGCGAATTACCCATACTCATTGATGATGCTAGTGATAACTCAGTATTAGATATCCAATCGAAAATTAAACAAACAGCAATTAATCGCAATATCAAACTTGTTGTCGTTGATTATTTAGGATTAATTAAAAGTACTAGTCATAATTACCAACAAAATCGTCAACAAGAAGTATCCAACATCACACGTATGTTAAAACACATTGCAAAAACCAACAAAGTACCCATCATCACTGTTGCGCAATTATCGCGTAAAATTGAGGAACGTCGTGCTGATAATCGTCGACCAATTTTATCTGACTTACGTGAATCAGGTGCTATAGAACAAGATGCAGACATTGTTTCATTTATATATCAAGAAGATTTTGAAAATGGCGAAGAATCATTATTATCTAACCAGAATGGACCAGCAAATCCAACCGTTTTGGTAGAATATATTATTGCCAAACATCGTAATGGTCCAGTTGGTAATGTTCGTCTCAATTTTATGCGTGAATTTAGTAAGTTTATCGATCGTGGTTCTACCAATACCGAAAATGCGTAAATCTGCCAAAAACATATCAAAAATTTTTATAGCAACTACGTTGTTATCTTGTGCGTTAATCCCTGCATTTACTTTAACTTCGTGTGCTACCATTTCCCAATGGACACTACCATTAAAAATTGGTGATATCAATAATGGTCCTTTTTCAAATGTCACAGCAACTTCGTTTGGTTATTTAGATCCACAAACCCAACAAAGTGGTGATTTTAGTAGTTTCTTGCCAACAAATTACATTAGCTTCACTGATCGTTCTAATAGTGGCGCTGGTAATCAAGCATTTGCTTATACTAATCCCGAAAAACACGGTACATATGATCCTAATTCGCAAACACAAGAACATTATCCACTAGGCTGATATGGATTTAATGATAGTAAATTAAATTTTGCAAATAAAGATCTTATTGATAGTTATGCCAATTTATTTACACAGGCTGCTTGTTCATCAACCGTGACCATCGGTGCTAATTTGGCAGGAATATATAGCGACATGCTAGCCTATTGTGCACAAACTGGTATTTTAACAAACCCCAATCAGACAGACTGATACACAAAATTATTTAATAATACTAATTTTCACTATGACAAAAATGACTCAACCGCTAATGCTGAGTTAAATAAAAAGTTTTACGAATTTATGTTTGATCTTAACAATTTATTGACACAAGGTAGTAGTATTTTCCGTTTCGGTCAGCAAGCAATGAATTGAAAATATGCGAGTTGAATGATTGGTTTGGGTCCAATGTTGGATACAATCGCTAGTCGTAATATTTTTGGTATAACTGATAATACAAGTCAAAACCAACCAAAAGTTTATACTTTTGACGATACAACACCATTTAATTGCGCCAATATTAAAAGCGCGCTCAACACTAATCTCAAAGATCCTGCGTATGCTGATTTTGCGTTTGGTCATTCATCATTAGCACAAAACACCGATAAAACTGGCTATATTATTCAATCAGGTACTAATTTTGAAATGCCAGTTTTATTAACACCCACTGATACTTCATTTACCTATTATTATCCTACTAAACACTTACCTTTTTATTCCAATAATTGGTATGTAACTGATATCAACAAAGTCACAAATTATGTAGAAAAATCTAATGCCTGAAATAATTTTGGTAATTACGTTAATGGTACTAATAAATATGATAAAAAAAATTATGTCAATGATTTATCGTGACAGTTGCCAATCAATGAATATACTAGTAGTACTAACAATGACTACGCACCTAATAACGCAGCAACTGCACGATGAGTACCAAACAATATCATTTCAGCTATTGCCACCGATCAACAAGTTACTAGTCCTAAATTAGATCCTGCAATTAATTATTTAACAAGTAACAATACTTGTCGCGACTATATTACACCACAAACATTTATTGCCATGGCTGATTATCAAGAATACCAATACACATTCAAAGATAGTACTGATAATGATGTTATTTGTACATTACCCATTTTTGCAGGTTTTGATGGTATGTATCCTATCGCTTTACTTTGAAAAGATGATGGTAGTATTGATGGCAATTTATATGCTAAGCAATATCCTGCGTCAATCACTAATGCTGTTGATTACACAACGCAAAAAGAAGATTATGCATTTTATAATCTTGACAATAGTAAACTTGCTAGTAAGTATGCTAATTTCATCACTTGATTATCTAAATCAATCAACAAGAACGATCAACCGACTAACATCAATTTAACAAATTTACGTATCTTTCAAAACCTTTTAAATATTTGAAACGCTAATGATTGAACTAACCAATCAACTACCAGTGATAAAATATTCCAATCTATTTAATGCAATTAACTGTACAAACTGATTGAAATGATTTTATCAAAACACAACAACAATTATCATACTGAGTTAAATTAGATCAACTAGTTACTAACGCTTGCCAAAATAGTACTGTTTATCCCGCAGAATCACTAATTTTTCAATGTTTTAACTATTTTAATATTGCTAATACTAAAGTAGTCATTCTTGGACAAGATCCTTATTATTTACCTAATCTTGCAAATGGTCTAGCTTTTAGTGTTAATCCCCAACAACCATTACCTAAATCTTTAATCAACATCTATCAAGAACTAATGACAGATATTGGCATTAAACGAACAAATGGTGATTTAAGTGATTGGGCCAAACAAGGTATTTTATTATTAAATGCTTCTTTAACAGTGACGGCTTACAAACCCAATTCACACCTCGGTTTTGGCTGAGAGATATTTACCGATAATGTAATTAGATACATTAATCAGCATTTACCACATGTTGTTTATGTGTTATGGGGTAATTACGCTAAATCCAAAAAATATTTAATTACCAATTCCCAGCACTTAGTCTTGACAGCTTCACACCCTTCGCCATTAAGTGCATATTATGGTTTTTTTGGTAGTAAACCATTCAGTAAAATTAATGCTTACTTAGCACAACACAATCTAAAAACGATTAATTGGTAAATTATTAAAAATTTATTGACCCATTATGGATGGTGGTAAATATACACCAACAACCAATAGAACAATTGCTATACCTAATAAAATTGCAAGCAATTTTCAAGCAGATTTATAGAAGTTCTTTAACGGTACTTTAGCCATCTCACAACCGATCACAAATGGACCCGCTGTTGGTGAAGAAAGATTTACTAATCCATTAGCAATGGAGGTTGAAGCAATACCACCCGCAATTGAATATTGCACCGATGCTTGAGCCATGGCTGGTGCAGCAATGGGACCAAAGATAGTATAAGCAAAACCACTAGTACTAGGAATAAATACGGAAATAACAATAAACGCTAAAAACAACAGTAAAGTACCTAATATTTTGTCAATACTCAAAGCGTGTGATACACCATCAGCAATTAAATCTCCAAAACCAGACGAAGTTAGTATTAACGATATTCCTCTAGCAACCGCAATTACAAATGCCACGCTAAGAAAATCTTTTGCACCGATTACTACTTCACGATAAAAATGATTACCACCTTGTCAATTCATTGCCTGGACAATAACTGCACCAGTTAAAAACAACAACGAAAACGAAGCCAAATACCAACCGCCAATAGCACCAACACCAGTGGCAATGAAAGGAAAATTATTAGTTAATCAACTATCCAATCGATCAAATCCATCCCAGTGAGTTAAGTCAGTCCACGGAATCGCTCCCATAATCAGCATGACAAAACACAACGCAAAAACAATAAGAGTAATTTGACGTTTTAGGGTAAATTCAGGAATTGCTTTTTCATCAAATTTGAATGTATTCAAATGTAAATGACGAAATTCATACACCAGTGATTTCTTGGGATCATTTTTAACACGACGTGCATATAAAGTAGTAAAAGTAATACCGGTTACTAAAAATATCACGTAAATAAAAATTCGAAAAAACATTCCATCATATGTACTCATGTGCATTGTTGGAATTGCAGCATTAACCGCATCTACCGAAGTCATAATCATAAAAGGGTTAATAATTGAACTACAAACTCCTAATCCTGCACCAAAAAGAATTATGATCACACCAGTAATACCGTCAAATCCCGCTGCTAATACAATTGGCATTACGATTGCATAGAAAGCAATCGTTTCCTCACACATACCAAAAGTTGTACCACCAATAGAAAATAACAACATGATTACAGGAATAATAATTAATTCTTTCCCACGTAATTTTTTGGTAAGCCGACCGATTCCTGCTTCTAATGCTTTTGAAGCATTGATTACTTGTAAAAATGCTCCCATAATCAATAAGTAGATAATAATTTCAGCACCATCAATAAAACCTTGAATCGGTGACAGTAAAACATCAAAAATACCTGGTACAGTATGTCCCTCAACATGACCAATAATAGCATAAACCAACCAAATCGCTAGTACCACTACTAAAGTAACAATCATTAATAAAATTTGTACTTGCATTGGCTCTTTTTTGAATTTCCATTCAGGATCAAGAGCAAGTTGGGCACGTACGTAAAGATGACGTTGCTGTCTTAATAAAACGTAATTAACGATTGCACCCGCAAAGGGCATTCACATCATAATGCAAAAAAATATTTTTGGATTAATAGCGATATTAACAAAAGTAAATGAATTATTTTTAAAGTTAGCTGCAACTTTGTTATTAACAATACGATAAGTGTTATAACTAGTCCATAATAAACTAATCAAGGCAATTAGAGCAAAATCCACATAATTACCAATAAGTTGAGCGTGAGCGAATTTATGAAAACCAATTGTCAAAAATAAAACTAAAAATAAAATACCGTATGATAGTAAAAGATTAGCAGTAATGATACTTTTAGACATCAAACATATATTTTTTGATGATTTGGAATGATCTAGTTTATTATTGGACATGCTTAATTATTTCTTTTAATAATTCATAAGTATATAAAATTGATTGAATTTCCACTCGTTCATTTACTGTGTGGGGATTTTGAATGTTCGCACCAATACTAGCGGGAATAATTTTCGGATAGTGTTTAACAATATCCCCCATTTCCAAAACTGCATGCACGGCCACAATCGCGATTTGGCGATGAAATTGAGTTTGCGCTATATTTTTAATTTGTAAAGCTAAGCGGTTGCTATTGTTGGGTTTTAAACCCGAAGTTCGATTAGCAATTTGGTATTTACCGCCAACTAGATTAAATAAACTTATTAATTTATTATTAAGCTTATCTAAATCATAATCATCATTACTACGTTGTAACCAACCTAAATGAACTTGATTTTGTGTAATAACTAATTTACCTAGATTAGTTGAGACGCGTGGTGTTTTGAAGAATACATCGTAATTATTCAATCCATTATTAACCGCTAGCACGACATCCATTAATTTGGATGTGTCATTTAATGTTAATGGATGAAGTGATGTTTTGACGTTGTTAAAATCTAGTGATAAGTTTTTTTCACTATCTTTATAAGTATTTAAAAGTATCTGAAAATAACGAGAAAAATCTTTTTTAAATTTATTAATATAACTTTTATTAATATTAATAATAACTTCACAAAAATTCGGAATAGCATTTAAAGTATTTGTAGTTTTGATGTCAATCAATCGAAACACATATTTTGGTTTTATCGTTTGCAAAATATTAAAAATTTCTACAATAACATTAATTGTATTATCAGTAATATTAATGCCTGAATGACCACCTGTACCATTAAAAATTTTAATGCTTAACGATGTTGATTGTTTGCTTGAAGATTTACGATCAACTGCAAATCAGCCATTAAAATCACAACACCCGCCATTCCCGATGACAATTGTACGATCGTCTTCACTATCTAAGTTGATTAGATAAGGACTTTTAATTCATTGATTATTAAGTTTAATTGCACCCATTGTAGTCGTTTCTTCTTGCACTGTAAAAACGGTTTCAAGTGGTCTTGGGGGTAAACTAGTGTCAGTAAGAAGTGCTAATATTAATGCAATACCAATTCCATCATCTGCTCCTAAAGTTGTGTCTTGCGTTTGGATTCAACCATCTTTTTCATAAAATTTAATTGGATCAGTTTGAAAATTATGACTAGATGTTGATGATTTTTCTCCCACCATATCTAAATGTGCTTGAAAGCAAATACCCGGTAATGAAGAATTGACATGTCTACTAGCGTAAACATTACCGATTTTGTCAATCTTAATTTCGCAATTACTTTGCTTTAAAACACTGACAATGTATTTACCAAGAGCTTGTTCGTTACCACTAACATGGGGGATTTTACATATTTCAGCAAAATATTTAAAAACCAAATTTTGTTGCATGTGATTGATTATATATTAATTGGTTTTTTAAAATATAACCATCAATATTAGAAGATTAATTGTATATACAAAAATATGGGTAGAAAATGGTTTAGATTTGAAAATTATTGAAAAAATAGATCATGATCAACATTGTAATTATTCTGAACTTGTTGTTCGGTTAGCGGTTGATTGTAAACTCGTAAGCAATAATATCTTCCTCACATCCCCGCATTATTTATAGTGGTTCCTCCGACGTTGTTACCAATGCCCCATTTTGAATTATCCTGTGGTCCAGTGGCATTTATAGATGTGGTTTCAATGGCACTAGTACCATTTATGTAAATAGATAATTGATCTTTCGGGATATCATTAACCACAGACACTGAATAAAGTGTATCCAATGATATTTCCTGGTTCGAATATATGTATTTGTAACCGCCTAGATAATATTCAAAATACAAATCATATGGTGAAGAAGTACGAATATTTATCCCAATTCCTCCTTGACCATAATCACACATAATAATAATTTCACCTGTGGTTCGTTTACTCTGTTGAAATACTGCTTCAAGAGTAAACCCATTAGCACCAAAAATTTGATCAAACGAGTATGGTGCAATGAAACCAAATGTGCTACTAACCCCGTTAGATGGCATTTCGGCATAGTTGTCACCAAATGTTGTGTTTAATTTATTAATTGTATCTGTACCGTCAGCCGAATTGAATCATTGAACATCACCATCTGTATGTGAACGAAAGCCAGTATTGTAAATAGCGTTATAAATAGCCACACAACCTGATGTTGCATATTTAGGATAAGGAACAAATTGAAATTTAATAGTCGTAGAACCAGAATAAACTACCGAATTATTCTTGGCTTGAATTTCAATTGTTCCCCAAGGATTGTTATAAGTTGGTGAAGAATAATCGGGGGTAATGATAATTTCATTAATGTCTAATCCGTATTGTTGTTTTAACACATTCAATAAATAGTGATTTACAGTGTCTTCATTATTAGTTCATAGATCATAATCAACGACTATTGGTAACACACTATCATTGGGAATTAAAGTAGATAAGGTGGTTTGTAAATAATATTTAAATCTAATACTAGCAGTACTACTACCAACATAGTTGACAGCATTAGTTTTGGCAGCAATTCTAAAACTACCACCATCAGTGTTAAATGCCATTTCGGTAAGTTCAAATTGGTTTAGATAACAGTTTCAATTTTCTCATCCTGTTTGACCTTTGGCATTTTTTAGTTGTCCAAGCAACATTTCTTCATACCATTGACTAACATATTCATCGGGTCTATCAACCGGATTAGGCAACATTTTACCATTGTAATCCTTTAAATCAATTTTTGTAGCATTGGGTTGATCATTAGAATGATTAGTTGAAATCGTGGGAATGAAACAAGTAGTAAATCCGGATAAAAAAATCACACTAGTAAAAAATAGTGAAATGGTTGTGAGTTTTTTAAATGAAAATTTCTTCATAACTATTTAACTTTTAACAATTTGGGTACAAATAAAAAACAAAGTAGCCGATTAGACCGCTTTGTTTGTGCTGAAAAAATTAACTTACTTAAATTCGCAAGTGTGTGTGTGTGTGTGTGTGTGTGAAAGTCTATTTAAAATCATGAATAAATTATAACTTCAAAAAAAAAAAAAAAAAGATACAGTTTTTATGGAAATTGTGTGGGTAAACTAGGCAATTTGAAGTTGTCAAGTGTCGGGTAAACCAGGAAAAGTACTTATCGAAATTCCTAGCTCATCATAATTTGAAGGAACCAAAACCGTCCCACCATCAGCGTTGAACCCATTAAATGAAAGCGTACGAATTGTGGGTATATCAGTCCAACTAGAAATATCAATAATTTTAAATCCTGAACAACCAGAAAATGCCATAATTTCAATTCTATCTACTGAATCGGAAATTACTAATGAATCGGTAAGTCCTGAACAACCAGAAAATGCTCCCGATCCAATCCTATCCACCGAATCGGAAATTACTAATGAACCAGTAAGCCCTAGACAATTACCAAATAAGGCACTACCAATTGTAGTCACATCAAAAGGAATTGTTATCTGACCAAATGCAATTTTGGCAACTACAGAACCATATTCATAATCTAAACTCGTTCCTGAAGATGCAGGAATTAATACTTTGGCACTACCAACATTATCTGCAAGACAAAAAGAAGGTGAATGATTGATAACGTTTGTAAATTTTGTATATTGAA
>JAITRQ010000004.1 GCA_031288285.1 Mycoplasmataceae bacterium | reverse complement strand
AACCATTTGAAAAACCCGATAGTCCGATTAATCAAGAACAGTTAATTACTCAATTAGAAGAGGCAGAAGGTAACCAATCATTACCTTGAGTAAATTGAAAATGTTATCCAAATCAATTTGAAGATTTCGTTCCCACACTTAGTGTTACTGGTGGTAGTTTTACATTAATGGCCAAACCTAATGCTGTCAACTACGTTGGTAGTAGTACTGCCAAGATTTCTTTTAACTATACTGATTCTTCTAAAACTGATATATCCACAATTATTACTAATATTCAACTGACTACTGATACGAATGCATTTTCAGTTACTCCGTCTAGTCAACAGTTACTTACCCAATTAAAACAAGTCAACCAAAATGTAAGAATTAATTCATTAACTGTTGATCCATCCACAGCGGTATGGGATAAAACTCATGTAATTGTTGGTGATGAAACACATAGTGGTAGTTATAAAGTTACAGTTAGTGTTAAACCTAACGATCTTATTTATACAGGAACTGTGGATGTATATTATTTGATTAAACGAAGTCAGTTGAATTTTACCCAAACATCGTTCATCTTACCATCCGTATCCTCATCAAGAGTTGTCAATGAAATTCAAAGGATTGATGTATTAATTATTATTCTAGACAATAATGAAATTGATGTTGATTCTATTTTACAAAATTACAGTTTTACTTGAAGTGATAATACTGGTGAATATGTTTTGAACATTAATGCTAATTCTAATTATTTAGACATTACACAAATTTTTTCTATAACAATTAATCCAGATATGACTGATTATTTTACACTTACTTATGACGAATTGAATGATCAAAGTCAATATGGTTGAAGTGGGTGGACTGCTGGTTCATTACGTTTTTATGAAATAGATCAAATTCATCATCGTGTTTATTTAATTGATGATCTAACCGCTGCTAGCACTACTTTAGTTAATCCATCTATAAATGGTATAAATGCAATAATTGGTGATCAAGTCATGGATTTAAATACGAATTTATTGTATACAGTGTCGGGCTTTGTTACTTCAATGCGCAATATTGAAAATGGTCCCTTTGGTAGTTATGCTTCGGGTAGCGGTTTGTCTGGTTCATTAACGTTGGGTAAGCATATTAGAAGTATTCCCCGAAATGGACTTAGAGGCAAAGTCAATCTTAACGATGTTATTGCACCAATTAATTCTGAATTAATATATGTCGGAAATTGTAGCACGATGAATTCGTCATTAACTTCTTTCGTTTTTCCTTCTTCAGTAAAAGTATTTGGTGCGGGAATTATTGGTAGTTCGAGCACTTCTTTTTCGCCGTTATTATCATTGACATTTAATCAAGATTTTATGGTTAATTTTTATCCCAATGATGGTACAAGTGTATTTGGTATATTTTACTCAATTGGTAAATCTGTATTTGGTGATGGTAGTGGTGAGGGGCGAATATATGTTAAAAGTGAAGCCTTACGTCAACAATATATTAATGATCCAGGTTGAAGTACTAATTTAATACCCGCAACTGATTCATCGCTAGAAGAAATGATTCAGGTTCTTTAGGCTATTTTCCTAATCATATAAGCTTTATTTTATTTGTAATTTTATCTTTAAAATTAATGTTCTAACCATAGTGATTTGGGACTATAATTAAGTCATGCAGGCAAAAGCATGAATTAAAATTCTTGCTGGATCCGATGTTGCGGTTGTTACCATCGGTGTGGTAGCAGCGTGTATTGCCAGCTCTCGGGATTTAACATTATTTGACTATAAAAAAAATAAGATTGATATTCAAGGTGTTTCTCATAATGTTTTTTACCAAAACGTTTTGCAAGTTAAGGCTAATGCTAATTTTAATGTTAATGATTTTGTATGAACATTACCAAATGATTTGCAAAGTGTTCAATTTACCATATCAGGTGAACACAACGAAATTTTAAATATTGTTAATCAAAATCAAACTGATCAGAAGATTATTTTTGACATTAAGGTTAGCAACAACATTTATAATTCACCGTTATACAAAATAAATTGTTTTGTTGATCCATCGAAATGCCAACAACCCGTTACTAGTGAGGAACAAAACCCCAATTACACGGCTGCTGATAATGCCGAATTATTAATTAAACTAACTGATTATTTAGAACATCATTTACCAACATTCGCTATTTATAATCTTCAACAAATTTGTGATAATGTATATTTAACTGAAGAAGAAAAATACCATAAAATTCAAGAAGAATTACTAAAACAAGATGTCAAACTAGTTGATCATGTTGTTTTGGAAGAAGAAATTAAAGAAATTGAACAGTCTCAAGATGTTAAAATTCAAAATCTAACTGGACTAGATCAACATCAAAAAGATCAATTAGTTAATGATGTCCATGATTTATTTGATGAATATCATCATCAAGCAGTTGATGATGTTTTATTAATGAGTGATCTATATGATAACACTATTAATTTTGTTGAAACTACTGATAAAATCCCTCAAGAGCAAAAAATCCAAATTGATGCAGATTTATTACTTGAAGCATTTTTTGAAAACAACACGCCAGTCGTTAGTAAAACAGCAGCTCCTTTTGATGAAATAATTGAAAAAATTTCTAATGAATTCACTACTGCTAATACGAGTTTATTGGGGTTGGTTTTAACAACCAAAAATGGTGAACCATTTGACCAGAATGTTGTTAGTAATAAATTTGTATTACTATCCAAAATTACTTCATCTGATATTACAACTTTCACCATTAATATTCAATATACCCTAGGTCAAATAAATCAAGACGAATCATTAACCATTTATGAAGGTGAAGAACCGCTTGAGTGTAGTTATGTATTGCAACCTAGTCTAAAGTTAGATCAACAACAAATGTCGGCTTGATTTAATAATTTAACATTTCAACCCAATCCGAATGTGAGTTGAGATTATTTGGTAAATCGCGCCGGGTTTGAATTTAACCAATATCAAAGCAAAATTGATGTTGGTTCATCTTATTCTTATAAATGTTCTTTTGATTCGCCATACGAATACGTGGATTACAAACGCTACAAACATTGTGTCGCGTTATACGGATGAACGATTACCTTTGATATTAAAAAATATGACAATGATATATTTGGTACACATACAATTAAATGACTTAATGATAATGGTTATATTACTAATGCTAGAATAGATTTAGACGCTAGATCATCGCGAAACAAGCAATATTATAAAAGTAAGTTAGGGTGAGAAGAGGGCAGTAATATTAGCGGTGGTTTATTTTGACATAGTGAACGCGATTTACCAATGACGGGATTTGCAGAATGACTTGGTGTATATTGTGGTTCATCTTATAACAATGCTAAAATGTTTCGGATTGCTAATATTGCACAAAATACAACAGTTAGTTTTACGCGGAGTGATAATTCTATTCAATCACAATTATCCACAGACTGAGAAATCTTTGCTAATAGTATTCCTCATGCTTCTGACAATACTGATCATCACGATTGTGCCGAATGAAATGTTAGTAATTGGTATACGGTATATGATGATTGAGGGAGTCAATGACAGACGCAGAACATTCCTAGTATATACAACTTTGAACAAGAAAATCATTATCCTAACCAAAGATGAAACGTAGAAGGAAAAAACGAAAAAGGGATTAGCGAAGAAATTATTAAGCGTGGTTCTCTTGTTCCGTTAGTCCAAATCCCTGATTTATTAAAATTTGATAATCAGGATAAAAACTATGTACCGACAGAGCATTCTGATAAATACGAATTATTAGTTGGATTTGACCGACATTATGGATATGATGAAATGAATATGATCGGTCAAGTGGATTTTGATTTATTCGTTAGGAATAACACCACCAAAAATTGTCTACAAGTCAAAAAATACTGCGTTAATTTTAAAAAAGATCTCACACCCGAAATGTTTGCAGCACAACTTGCTACTATGCTTGAAATAGCTGATTTATTATCTGAAGATCCACAAAAAATTATCATTTATATGGGTGTGGTTATTGGCTACACAATAATAGAAATAGGCATTGAGATCGCACTAATTGTTTTGCAAATTTGTGATATATGTACGATCGCTAGTCTTATACCAATTATTTTTGTGGGCTGAATTTTAGCGGCTTATTATATTTATGAATTAGCAACAATAGTATTTAGCATTATTACCACTATTGATCTAATCATAGAATGTAAAGTAAAATACGAAAATGCAAATAAAATGTATCAAAACTTAATTGCTCTTCGCGAAAAACATGGAGATTATATTTCTTTTTTAAAAAACAATTTATTACTATCAACCAATCCAAATTTTTACATTAGTCCAAATTATATAAATGATTATCGTGACGACGATGGACTAATTGATTGATACAAAACGATTATTGATGAACTTTCCAAACTATCTCGTGCTTTTGGCGACCGTATACTTTCTGAAACTGTAGAAGATATTATCAATAAATCGTTTGAATCTCTCGCAGTAAATGCTTTAGCAAAAAGGATTAAAAAAATTACACTCGCTATCTTTATATTATCTTGTGCATCTATTTTTGTAAGCGTTATTTATTTAGCCGTTATTAATGGAGTCTTTGCTGATTATGATCGATTTGAATATAATTTTTCTAGTGAAATTCGTTGAAACCGTATACGTACGTTATTGTTGAATGAAGAAGACGAGTTAATGAATGCTTTACAACTTTGAAAGGAATATATTAAATAACAATGAAATGTTTTCATGGTGTACGCTACCCTAAAATTCGTATTTCTCCTGTTTTTCGTTTTTTCCCACCAACATCTGATCGTCGTCTTTGGACTTTGACTTCTTTAAATACGCCAATCGGCACTCAAGTTTGTATATCGGCATTTTTTGTGTTATTACTTATAATATCTCTTTCTTGCTCGGTATGGATACTTGCATTACTATTTTTTGTTAATTTAATTCTTGGTAATATTTTAAATATGAAATTATATTTGTTCATTCTTTGGACACGGGCAAAATATAAAAAAAGTATTTTTTATTTTTGAAAGCTAACTCGTTTGCTACATCATGTGGCATGTCTGGGTCTTGAAATTCAATTAGCGATATGTTTTATTAGCGTATCGCTTTGAGGTAAGTCTTTTTCATGAGTAGACATACTAGATCCATTGACTATTTCTTGATTATTTATTTTATTACCTTTTGTAATATATAGTATTTGCGGTATTGTTATAAATTATAAAAAAACTAAAAAAATGAATTCATGATATCGATTTACTTCGACCCAATCTATATGAATTAGAAATTATCGACACTTTGGATGAATTTAGATTTCAATTGGTGATATAAATAACATAAATTGGTACGTTAAATTTGATACGTAATTGTTACTTTATAAATTTTTTACATTATTCTCTTGACAATTAAGGAATTTTGATATATCATATATCGCTTGCATTTACATAAAATGTAAGTGACTGTTCTTTGAAAATTTTATAAAATCAACAATCTTTCTAGTCTTAAGATGGTGTGCATAACACCATTATTAAGAAGAAAATCAAACCAAAACTCGCATGTTGTTGGTGTTTTACGATACCACAATATGCATTGAAATAGGATAATCACAATATAAGTTACAAAGGGCTTATGGTGGATGCCTTGGGACTGATAACGATGAAGGTCGTGCCAATCTGCGATAAGTTACGGCTAGCCGATAAGGGGCTATTACCCGTAAATGACCGAATGAGGAAACTCATCTAATAGAGATATTAGATATCATTAACTGAATTCATAGGTTAATGAAGTGATACCTGGTGAAGTGAAACATCTCAGTAGCCAGAGGAAAAGAAAACAAAGTGATTCTGTAAGTAGCGGCGAGCGAAAGCGGAACAGGCCAAACCATCTTTAGAGGTGGGGTTATAGCACTGCAATGTGGACTTAGATAAGATAGCAGAAGTAGTTGGGAAGCTACACAATATAGGGTGATAGTCCCGTATGCGAAATCTTATCTATACCTAGCAGGATGCTGAGTAAGTCGAAACACGCGAAATTTTGACCGAAGTCAGCGCGACCATGCGCTAAGCCTAAATATAAATCAGTCACCGATAGCGAATAGTACCGTGAGGGAAAGGTGAAAAGAACCCAGTGATGGGAGTGAAATAGACTCTGAAACCATTAGCCTACAACGAGTTAGAGCTCATTTATGAGTGATAGCGTGCGTTTTGAAGTATGAGCCGGCGAGTTATTGTTGCATGCAAAGTTAAGTCGTAGAGACGTAGCTGTAGGGAAACCGAGTCTGAATAGGGCGAATTAGTATGTAGCAATAGACCCGAAACGGGATGATCTAGTTATGAGCAGGTTGAAGGTTGAGTAACATCAACTGGAGGACCGAACCCACTTTCGTTGAAACGACAGGGGATGACTTGTGACTAGGGGTGAAATTCCAATCGAATTCCGTGATAGCTGGTTCTCGTCGATATAATTTTAGGATTAGCGTTAGATTATTGAAGTTGTGGAGGTAAAGCTCTGACTGACTGATGGCGCCACCTCGGCGTACTGATTTCAATTAAACTCTGAATGCCATAACTTCTATTCTAGCAGTCAGACTGTGGGGGATAAGCTTCATAGTCGTGAGGGTAAGAGCCCAGATCATTAGCTAAGGTCCCTAAATTACACTAAGTGGAAAAGGATGTTGGAGATCTTAAACACCAAGGATGTTGGCTTAGAAGCAGCCATCGTTTAAAGAGTGCGTAACAGCTCACTTGTCGAGATCTCCTGCGCCGAAGATTCAACGGGGCTAAAGTGTAATACCGAAGCTATGGAATAATAGCAATATTATTGGTAGACGAGCGTTGTATACCGGGATGAAGGTAGAGTGTGAACACTACTGGACTGTATACAAGTGAGAATGCCGGCGTGAGTAACGTATGAAAGTGAGAATCTTTCAAGCCGAATTGACTAAGGTTTCCAGGACGAGGGTCGTCCTTCCTGGGTTAGTCGGAACCTAAGATGAGGCCGCAAGGCGTAGTCGATGGTAAGCAAGTTAATATTCTTGCACTTAGTATATGAATGATGGAGTAACGGAGAAGGTTAATGCAGGCCAGTAATTGGATTTTATTGGTTTAAGTATTAAGTCTGGCAAGTTGGCAAACCCGCTTGCTATTCAAAGGATAAGATACGAACAGTAATGAAAACTTCGGTAAGTAAATAAGCTGTATACATCACGCTTCCAAGAAAAACTTCTAAGTATATCATATATTAATCCGTACTGAGAACGAACACACGTGGTCAAGGAGAATATCCTAAGGCTAGCGAGTTAACTATTGTTAAGGAACTCTGCAAATTAGCCCCGTAAGTTAGCGATAAGGGGTACTGTTAGTAATAACAGTCACAGTAAAGAGCGAGGGGGAACTGTTTATCAAAAACACAGCTTTATGCTAAGTCGTAAGACGATGTATATGAGGTGACGCCTGCCCAGTGCTGGAAGGTTAAGGAAGTGGGTTAGTCGCAAGACAAAGCTCGTAACCGAAGCCCCAGTGAACGGCGGCCGTAACTATAACGGTCCTAAGGTAGCGAAATTCCTTGTCGGGCAAATTCCGTCCCGCTTGAATGGCGTAATCATCTCTTGACTGTCTCGACAATAGACTCGGTGAAATCCTGGTGTGGGTGCAGACGCCCACTTGGCGTGATTGGACGGAAAGACCCCATGAAGCTTTACTGTAACTTAATATTGAAACAATAACTTGTATTTAGAGCATAGGTGGGAGACTTTGAACCAGTGTCGCTAGATACTGCGGAGTCACTCTTGTAATACCACCATTATGATTTATTTTTTCTAACTTCCATCTGTAATCCAGATAAAGGACAGTGTTAGGCGGGCAGTTTGACTGGGGCGGTCGCCTCCCAAAAGGTAACGGAGGCGCGCAACGGTACACTCAGCACGGTTGGAAATCGTGTGACGAGCGTAATGGTATAAGTGTGCTTGACTGCGAGAATTACACTTCGAGCAGGTAAGAAATTAGGTCATAGTGATCCGGTGGTTCAGAATGGAATGGCCATCGCTCAACGGATAAAAGCTACTCTGGGGATAACAGGCTGATACTGACCAAGAGTTCATATCGACGTCAGTGTTTGGCACCTCGATGTCGACTCATCTCATCCTGGGGCTGTAGTAGGTCCCAAGGGTTCGGCTGTTCGCCGATTAAAGAGATACGTGAGTTGGGTTCAAACCGTCGTGAGACAGGTTGGTCCCTATCTGTCATGCCCGTAGGAAGATTGAGAAGAGCTGCTCCTAGTACGAGAGGATCGGAGTGGAGATACCTCTAATGTTTCAGTTGTTTTGCCAAAAGCACAGCTGGGTAGTTACGTATCGAATGGATAAGCGCTGAAAGCATATAAGCGTGAAGCCACCTTCAAGATTATTCTTCCCCGCCTTCGCAAGAAGGCATAAGAATCGTTGTAGATGACAACGTTGATAGGATACATGTGCAAGTACCGCGAGGTATTTAGCTGAGTATTACTAATAATTCGAACGACTTATAAGTGATTATTTATTTCACTAATATAGTTGTTGGTCAATTGATTTGACAACTAGAAAGACCCTGTTGGTTTTGTAAAATTAGATAACACAGTCAATTTGTGTGGTGCTGATATTTATGGTGGATACACCTGTTCCCATCCCGAACACAGCAGTTAAGCACTATAAAGCCCAAGGTAGCTAGCAATAGTCAGAATAGGTCGTGCCACGCAAAATAAAAACCCCACTTTAACCAAGTGGGGTTTTTAAATGTGTATGACACTAAGAAGCTTTAAATTCCAAGCAATGCAGTAAAACGTTAGATAATAATATTAGCGTTTCTAATATAAAGAAAACCGATAGGATAACCAATTAATATTAAAATGCTAAGAATGATTGATGGTTTAGCAAAGCTTTGCATAAATATATTTTCAGGAGATGGTTTAACATCAGTTAAGTAAAAAATAGATCCAATTGCTCCTAATCCAATACAAATTAAAACATTGATATTGTTCTTAACTAGAAATTGAAATGTGCTACCTAATAATATGGCTAAAAGTGCTAATAATAATTGGGGGACAAAAATACTTCATCCTGTAAATCCTCAGCTAAAAATATTTGGATCCATTACTTCACCAGATTGTAAAGCAATAGTGCGTTGTCGTGCAATGGCTCATAAAATTAACCAGTTCAAAACATAAAATAAGATGAAGAGAGTAAGAATAAATAATTGACTTAATATTTTTGCAATAAAAAGTTTATTGCGAGAGACAGCGCTTGTCAAAATGTATGTGTTGTCAGAAATGTTAGATATATTCATACATAATACGACAAAAATTCCTGACATTGGAATTCAAGAAAACTCATCTAATAATCCCACTCATGTAGTTTGCAATACATTTTGATCATCTACTTTTGGCATAAAAAATAATGCTGGAACGATGATAATCATACTCAGTGATATTACAGCAAAAACTAATAATAAAATTCAACAAATCCAATTACTAGCGAAGTTACGTAATGTGTTTAAAAAAAATACTTTTAAAATATTCATAACAAGTCAATTATCATATATTAACTATAGTATCCTAGGTGTTTCAACTCAACTATGATCATTACCTCACATTATATTTTTGCAATAAAAAGGATTACCATTCACAGTATAACTGAATGATAAATTTTGAAAATCTCATTTTGGATAAACGTTATTTAAATCTAATTTTGGTTGTATATAAACTTTTGTACCAGACTGCCCGCCAGCATGATCAATGTCGAAAATTCGTTCTTCACAAATTATTGATCCGTTTTCAATCCAAGATCCCCCTCATACATGATACAAATCTTTACTTGGATGGCCTGCACTAGAATATGTTCAAGTGTAATGCACATAAAATTCTTCACTTGTTGGCATAGTAGTATATAACTTTACGTTAGCTATAAAATTTTCATTCATTAATTGGATCATAGATTTGGTACCATCCAGGTACGAAAAATTACTATCTATTAAATCATACGATAAGTACATTGCTTTAAAATGAGTATGTAATCCTATGCTATCAATGCTAGATGCTCCATCAATTTTCAATTCACCGTGATCTGCATCGACATTTAAGTGCAACGTGGAATTTTGAGCAAACACATAACTTTGCGTTGACTTGATATGAAAAGAAACAGTATTAGTTTTAATACCGTTTTTTTCATATCAAACTTTAATTTCAGTATCTGCAAAATTTCAAGCTTTTTCCAATACAAAAATCAGATTATTGATTTGTGAAGAAATTTTTATATAGTTTGTCAAACTATCATTATCGCACTTATATTTTCATCCAGTCGGATCAACATCATCTATTTGATAAACTATTTGAACAATATCAGCAACATTTCGCAATATTGAATTATTTGCAATGTAAATTTGATCAGATTGTATATTAATAGTTACAATATTGCTTTGCGCAATTCCAAGAACAGTACAAGATAAATCAAAACTTTTTACACCACCGTAATAATTTTTTTTAAGGGTAAATGCAATTGTTTGACCATTGTAATCTTCTAAAATGTTTAAGCAAGATTTAAGCTGGGAATCAATTGAATAATTTCATTTATATGATCCATTTCACAAACCAGAAAGTCTTGCCGATATTAGAATAGTATCTCCAATTTCTTTTAACAAACAATCAGTAGGGGTGGAAATAATTTTTGTAGCAAGTGGTAAAATTTTCTTTCCTTCATACATTAATGAGTTTTCTTTTGCAGTGACTATCGCGTTTCCATCTCCGTTATAGGATACAATTAATTGATCCCAATCAATGTTTGAATAATTAGGGTTAAAAGCAATCAGTGATTGCATGAGTTCAGAGGAAGTTGGATAATTTTGCTCAATAATTGGACACACATAATTACTTACATCAAATAGCTCGTTAATGTCTGCTTTAGAATTATTAACTAGTTCAAGATGTTGAGTCTTAACGTTGTTCAAGTTATGATCTTCAGTTATACCGCCGCCAACAATAGCACATCCGACTGATGTTAAAGCAATTTTTGCTAGTGTTTTATTCTTAATCTTAATATTCTTTTTTGTATGCATAATTAAATGTTAATTCTATTGCGACCACCCATTTTTTGATTATATCTTTGATTTACATATTAGCATCATAATTTTTTCACGATTTTATTAATTGCTGATCTAGCTTTGTGTGCTTTAATCTACCTTTTCATAACAAAATGTTCTTATCTATAACGTGAGCAATTCCGTTTGTGTGGAAATATCCATTTTTATCAACTGCAACCTTTACCTTGCCATTTTTAATGTATCCCAATAATAATGCATTGTGCTTTATTAATAATTCATGATCATTTGTAAATTTGAATCGTATATTTTTTGTTATAGGCTCACCTATACAACCAGGAAAAATTTTAGCGATATGTGGCATCGCGATAAAAGGTGTTTGGGCTTCAACCATGCCTAAACCATTACATAAATCTACCGAATCATCTTTAAATTTTTTTATTCAAATAGGATCTAATCAAGCCCCGCCACAGGCTAATGCAGTTAAAAATTTTATCTCATGATTAGCTTTATACAAAAATGGTAACAGTGGTGGAATTATAAACATTAATTGTGGCTTAGTGTTTTTGAATGTTTCTATAAGATTTATTGTGTTTCCAATTAAAGTTTCAGGAAAAAGATGAATTTCTCAACCAAACATTAGTGGTCACAAAATGCTTCACATAATTGTCATGCTTCGTTTAAGCGGTAAAAAAGCCATAAATTTTTTGGACTTTTTCCAAACGTTTTGATGTTTGCAAATAAGATGATTTGGATCAACAAATAAAAAAATTGTTTTTTGCGCTAAAAGTGTAATTTTAAAACTACCTGTAGTTCCGCTACTAAATACGACTAATCCTGGTAAATCACCATGAATTTTCATCGAATAATTATTTTTTTTAATATTTATATGCTTTGAAAAACTAATTTGCGAGATATCAATTTTATCTTTTGTTTTAATTTTATTTTGTCATTTGTTAAATAATGAAATATTGTTTTGATCATACAAAATTAAACTGAATTTAAAATTATTAAAAAAATTATCTATTTCATTGCAATAATGTTCATCTATTGGTACAGCAATACATCCTATTAATCAAATTGCAAATAACGAAACTATGTATTCATATGTATTGCCGTTTATCAATAAACCAATATAACTTCCTGTTTTATAATGATTGTTTTTAAAATAAGTAATCGTATTGTTAATATCATTAATAAAATGCTCATATGTGTAATTCGCATTATTTAATATGAAGCATTTACGATTTTTAAATTGGTTTATTCAATTCATGAAATCGCGAGCATTATCAATCTTTTTAGCTAATTTAATTTGCATTTAATTTGTCATTATTAAAGATTTTGTATAAGTCATCATTAGGTGAGAATTGACCTTGGTGTATTACTTTGCCATTTCTAATAAAAACTACATAGGAAGCAAATTTTTTGATTTCGTCTAGATTATGCGTGGAGATAATGAAACTTTTACCTTGTTTATTCAGTTCTGCAACAATTTGGTAAAAAATTTGTCGTGCTTCTGGATCAAGATGTTCGGTGGGTTCGTCCATAATATAAATTTGGTTGTCATTATTTATTAGAGCTTGAATGATCATGATTATCTTCTTTTGACCTGAAGATAAATTTGACATTCGTAAATTTTTAATACGCATGATATCAAATCGTTCCATGTATTTTTCGATCGTTTTTCTATTTAACTCCACGTTTTGTTGACGTAACGACGATAAAAATAATAGCCAATTAATAACTTTGGTATTGGAAAAATTTTCTTTTTCAGGAACATAACCTAAATTAGTAATATCTGCAGAATTGTAAATTTCTTTTCCTATAATATTGATTTTAGCACCTGTGGTATGATACAGTTTTAAGATGGACTTGATAGTTGTGGTTTTTCCAGCCCCATTAGGGCCGATTAAAGCGCACACTACTCCGGCCGGTACGGTAAATTCAATTCCACTTAATATTTCAAAGTTTTTTATTCGTAAATAGAGATGTTTAATTTCTAGCGCATTCATAGTTAAATTTTAATGTTCATGCGTTGTGTATAAACAAAAGCAACGATGTAACCAAAAATAATAAAAATGCTCAACACATAAGATGGACCAATCAAAGTTTCTCTGAAAATATTTTCGGGGGATGGTTTGATACCAAGAAAAAAAAAGATAATTCCAACCATACTAAGTCCAAAGCCAATCAACATATTAAGACCGTTTCGTAACACATATTGGAACACACTGCCTAGCAATATAGCGCACAGGGCTATTAATAATTGAGGTATAAAAGTACTTCAAATTGTAAAACCATAACTAAAAATATTAGGACTAGTTGCTTGTTCAACTCAAGGCTCATCAGCAATAATGCGGTTACGAGCAACAGACCATAAAACTATCCAAGCACTAATGTAAAAAAGAATAAAAATTATCAAAATTAATAATTGTGCAAGCATTTTTGCTAAAAAAAGTTTAATACGTGAAACGCCACTTGTAAGAATATAAGTGTTACCAGACAAATCGAAAGTATTGATACATACGATGATAAAAATCAAAAACATTGGGATCCATGATAATTCATTAAGTAGACCAATTCATGCTCGCTGTAAAACGTTGTCACTGTCAATTTTAGGAGGAAGAGGACAAAAGAATGCAATTGGGATAATCGCGATAATGCTATAGGATAATGCAACAAAAAATATGAACAACATTCAACAAACTTTATTAGTTGCGAAAGAACGCAATGTATTACAAAAAATTATTTTGAAATTAAAAAGATTTTCAAGTTTCAACTTCATCGTGTAAATATTATATGTCTATAACCTGCTTTTTTTTTTTTTTTCAAAAAGCGATTAAATATTATCAATTTGCCCAATAATGTTTTCTAATCATCCTTTGGCAATTAATGAGCAACTTCCACTATTAATGTAATTAGTTAGTGCAACTTTATAAGTATTATTAAAGTCTTGCTTGTTTGCACCTACTGCAGTAGAAATTGCTTTAATGCAGAAATTATAATTATTACTATCTCGTGTGTCGTAAATGTTTGTCAATGCTAGGGTGACATCAGCTGTTGTAGTTCGTTGAGATTTATTAATTAGCGATCCATTTCAGTAATAATCATTTTGATTTGTGTCTTCATTAGGAATATATCCGCTATTAGTCTTGTTTGAATAAAACCTAGTGTCATCCATATATAAACCATTAATACCTGTTGTAACACCATAGGTGAGATTTTGCCCGCCAGCAAGCAGACAGAAATACCCATCAATTATGATTTGATTTGGTGTTGGAATAGTGGACAAAGAGTTAACACCATAAACATTTCCATTTGCTGAAAGCGTGAATACACCATTAATTCCAAAAAGTCCAGTCTGTGTAGTTGATATTTGAACTCCCGCTGCATAATCCGAACTATTACTATTGTTAATAGTAAACACACCATTAATGACAAAATTACCTAATTGTGGTAACAATTGGTTTTGACCGATTAAAACCCCTACTAAACCACGTTGACCACTAGCATTACAATCAACACTAAAATTACCATTAATAATTTGCATTGCACCAACTCCTGAACCAGTAATTCGGATGCATGCCACATTGTTCATAACGGATTGAAAGTATAATGAAAATGTACCGTCAATAATACTAGATCCATTAGCTTCATCAATATTGATTCCATATGCATCTGATATTGTGGTATCTTGATTTGCATTTGTAAGAGTAAAGTTACCATTAATGATTTGGATTGAACCAAATTTGGTTTTTTGAATATTAACCCCATACATACTAGCATTACTAACAACATGCACATTGACAGAAGGAGCGATATAGAGTTTACCGTTATATCCATCATCAGTGATTGGGGCAATAGTGGCACCAACAACAAAACCATAAGTATCAACATTCATCGGCACTTGACTAGTACCAATTTGAATTAATGAGTTTAAATTACCTTCAAAATTACAGTTTTGATTGAAATCAATTAAAATACCAAAAGTAATTGTGCCATTGATAATAAAGTTATCAGCATTATCGTGATCTTTAGCAAGCTTATGCAAATCTAATAATTTGTTATGTGTCGTAATACTACTATTTGAACTAGTTCAAATAGTAGTATTTTCACTAATCATGTAATCAGAAGCAATATTACTATTAATTGCTACTACATTATGCGATGAACGGTTACAACTACAACTAGTGATTGTACTAGTAATAGTGACGGCAAAACCCAAAGTGCACACTGCTAAAAGTAATTTAAATAATTTGTTTTTTGGAAAAAAAAGTTTCATGTATTTTGTCTCTTATTTTTAAGTTAAACTAGGTTAAATATATCTCAAAAAAAAAAAAAACGATATTTTTTTTAGATTTATATTAATGCTTTTGCTATAAACATTTTCTGCAGATACAAAGTTTTTTAGCTTAATACTTTTGAAGAACCATTACCAGATTCGTTATTGTGTGGTTTATTAATCAACAGTTCTTGTTGCTTAAGCATTTCGTTATATTCTTTTACATTTTTTTCCACTAGTTGATAATTGACTCTAAATTTTTTGTACAAGGATTCTTTGCCATAGATACAATCTAACATTTTTGTTTGAATAACATCGTGAATATCTGACGAATTAAGATAATCTAGTTCAGCTTCACATAGTTTAGAATATTGTTGTCCTTCAGTTCTTGCAATATCTTTCAAAGAATGATACTTGACTAATTGACTTGTTAAAGGTAAAGCCTTACATAACAAAAGAGAACCAGCATACTTATCGAAAGCATCATAGATCATTTCAAAATCACAAGTTTTTTGTCGCTTGTACCAGCTTTTGTTACCGTCGTGAGTTAATGGAGCAAAATAGAATTTACTTTGAAATTCAATAATAATACCAATGTATTTATCTGTGTATTGTCTATTTTGACCAAAATGAGAATAAATTTGTTTATCAATCTCATTGAGCGGACGGTTATTATATTTTCCATCACCACGTAAAAAATTTACTAATTCAATATCTAAAGTGTAGATACTGTACTTATTTTTATGCTTCATTTAAACGTCCGGCTTAGGTAGCTTTTGCAAGCTGGTCCGGGCACCATGTCAGCCATGACAGTTGACATCTATAATAATACCATAAACTTATAAAAAGTCGAGCAATTAAAACACGTTCAAATAAACACACTAAAATATTTATTTTAGGTTGAAAAATTTTCATTTGGTGGAAGTAAATGGATTCGAACCATCGACCTCACCCTTATCAGGGGTGTGCTCTAACCAGCTGAGCTATACTTCCAAAAAAGTGCAATTTAATTCTAACTTAACGTTTGGTAAATTGCGGACTACGTCGTGCACCGTATTTACCGTATTTCTTACGCTCTTTAATTCGTGCATCACGCGTAACCATTTTTTGTTTTTTCAAAGTAGATTTTAAATCTTGACTACTATTAACTAAAGCGCGGGCAATGGCCAAACGAATTGCGCCAGCTTGACCATTAAATCCGCCACCAGAAACTTTAACTTTAATATCAAAAGTTTTTTTATTATCAGTTAAAACTAGTGGTTGTTCCATGTCTTGAATAACTAATGGATTGGGAAAATATTCCTGCGGTGTTTTACCATTGATGCTAATATTACCAGTACCAGGGGTGATGATCACTTTAGCAATTGATGTTTTGCGACGACCTAATCCTTTGTATTCAACTTTAGTATTTTCCATAAACTAGTATTTTATTTTAATGATTTTTGGTGATTGTGCGGTATGATCTTTACCTTGATCTTTATAAACGTGTAACTTTTTAATGATTTGTCGTGCTAAACGGTTCTTGGGTAACATTCCCTTAACTGCACCAATGATTAATTCATCACTATAGCTAGCAATCATCTCTTTACCAGTTCGAGTTCTTAAACCACCAATATATCCCGAATGGTTATATCATTTCTCTTTTGCGGCTTTATTACCTGACAAACGTATTTTACTAGCATTACGAATAATGACAAAATCGCCACAGTCAACATGCTGGTTAAAATGCGTTTTTTGTTTACCACGTAATAAATCGGCAGTAGTTGTTGCTAATTTACCTAAAATGACATCAGTGGCATCAATTTCGTATCAGGCACGATTTTTTTCCGCATCAGCTTTTTTAGTCATGGTTGTTTTTTGCATAATTTCTTTTAAAAGACAAGTGTCAATTTACGTAAAGGAGTAATATTATAACAATTAAATAGTATGCGACAACAGTCATTCGCGTTTCTCTTTCTCAAAACTTAGGTGAACTCACCTAAATTGTTCATATATTGGTTTATGTTATAATGAAATTCATATGAATCCAAAGAAAAACCCCCAAACAGCGCTTGAATGAGCAAAGTATTTCGAAGAAGAGGATTTTGCTTTATTATTTGGAAATGTGAAATCAAAAAAATAATTAAGTTATTTTGCTGACGTTTTTAATTCAGCGCGCGTTTCTCACTTACTTGTTTTTGACTCATCTAATAATTTTTTAGTAGCTTCGTTTAGTCCAATTGCTTCTATTGTTTTAGTAATTGTTCTTGTTGTTACTAGTGTAGCTGTCAGTTGCTTCTTTAGATAAGTGCAATGGTTAGGATATATCTAATATTCCTTCTTATACATTTTGGTACCTTGTTCAATGATTTCGATCTTTTTCAACAAGCCAGTACCAACAGGAATTAAATTTCCTAACATCACATTTTCTTTTAATGTGTGCAGGTGGTCAATTTGGTTACGGACTGAAGCATCAGTCAAAATTTTCTTGGTATCTTGGAATGAAGCGGCTGACAAGAATGAATCTGCTTTGGATGGTGCAGTATCTAAACCAAAAACTAAATTAGTGGCTGTAATTGGTGTTTTATCAGCAACTAATAACACATTATTGGTTTTACGTAAAACGTTTAAATCAATGATCTGTCCAATGAAGAATGATGAATCGCCCGGATTAAGTACCCGAACTTTATTTGTCATTTGCCGAATAATAATTTCAATGTATTTATCCGAAATTTCAATTCCTTGAATACGGTAAACTTTTTGAACTTCTTTAATCATGTAATTACGAACAGCTTCAATTCCCGCAATACGTAAAAGTTTGTTGATATCAATTGAACCATCAACGATCTTATCACCAACAGTAACATGATCACCAACTTTTACACGGAAGACAGCGTTGAATGGTACGTGATAATTACGCACTTCATCAATCTGGTTATTTTTAATTTCGACAATATAACCTTCATCACTGGTGATGATTGTTTTTACTGTACCATTGATTTCGCTAATTATTGAACGTTCTCATTCTTTTGGTGGTACCATATCAAAAATTTGTTTTAAACGTTCAAAACCTTGAGCGATATTACTACCACCTGCTGCACCACCGGTATGGAATGTACGCATGGTTAATTGTGTACCTGGTTCACCGATTGATTGTGCGGCAATAACACCAATTGCAGTGCCAATTTCAATTGGTAAATTGGTTGTTAAATCGTTACCAAAACATTTTTGACAAATACCGTTTTCGGCATTGCAATATAACGTTGAACGAATTTCGACGGCTTTGATACCAATTTTTTCAATTTTCTCAGCAATTGCTGATGAAATAATTTCGTTACGACGTACCAAAACTTCATTAGTACGTGGGTGGTAAATATCTTCGTTAGCAAAACGGTTAGCAATTCGATCGGCTAAACTTTCAATTAAAGTATTATCTTTTGTGTCATAGATAGCTTCAACAACTAAACCACGACTTGCACCGCAATCTTCTTGGGTGACAATGACTTCTTGTGCCACATCAACAAGTTTACGTGTCATATAACCAGATTTAGAAGTTTTCATTGCCGTATCAGCCATACCCTTACGTGCACCAAATGAAGAGTTAAAATATTCAGCAATGGTTAAACCTTCAACAAAAGCGTGTTTAATGGGAATTTCAATCGTATCTTTAATTACCCGGGATTTACTTTTTTGATCATAGTTATATGACTTACTCATCAATCCACGCATACCCATCAACTGGGTAAATTGGGAAACATTCCCACGTGCACCTGATTTGGCCATTACCACAATTGAATTGGTTTGGTGTTGACTTTCATTCATGATGTTTTCCACATCATTACTTACCTTGTCTTTAACTTTAGTTCATAATTCAACAACTTTTTTGTAACGTTCATCATCCGTTAATAAACCTTTTTGGTATTGGTATTTTAATTTTGATACTTCTTCATCCGCTGTTTGGAAGTATTCTTTTTTCTTGTTATAAATGGGGATGTCATACGCGGAAACAGTTACACCTGAACGCATCGAATAAGTAAACCCTAAATCTTTAATACTATCCATCGCTTTGGATACAAAATCAATCGGATATTGGTTATATAAAATCGCAACAATCTGTTGTAAAGTTTTTTTGTTAAATGATTTACGAATTTGTCAATCGTGAATCACTTTTCGTGGATCAGTACCTTTATCTAAAATATCATCTTTATTAACTTCGTTAAGATGATCTTGGGAATTGAGATACAACATTGTTGCTGGTAAAGCATCATTCAAAATAACTTTACCCACGGTTGTGATTAATATACCTTCTTTTAGTCAAGGTTTTTGGGGATAAGCTTTAGTACTAATCCCAATTAAAGCGTGCGGATGCACTTGGTTTAATTGGTAAGCACGAATAACTTCGTTCGGATCACTAAAGACAATTCCTTCACCCAAAGCATTCTTGCGTTCTTGCGTTAAGTAATATACACCTAAGATCATGTCTTGTGTTGGTGTAACAACGGGTTTACCATCTTTAGGTCCTAAAATGTGTCAAGAAGCTAATAATTGTCAACGCGCTTCAGCGATTGCTTCTTGACTTAACGGAACGTGGACTGCCATCTGGTCACCATCAAAGTCTGCATTGAATGCGGTGGTTACTAGTGGATGTAAACGAATTGCTTTACCATCAATCATTTTTGGTTCAAAAGCTTGAATACCCAAACGGTGCAATGTTGGGGCACGATTTAATAATACCGGACGTTGCTTGATTACTTTATCAACTACTGGTCAAATTTGGTTATCCTGATGCAAAATCATGTTTTCAGCAATCTTAATGTTATTAGCAATTGGTTTAATTTCATTGCCTAATTCATCAAATTTCCTAATTAATTCGTGAATGATGAATGGTTTAAATAGTTTTAAAATCATGATTGAAGGAATACCAACTTCATACATTTTTAATTCAGGGCCAACAACAATTACACTACGTCCCGAATAATCCACACGTTTTCCTAATAAGTTTTGACGGAACAAACCTTGTTTACCCTTTAAGTGGTCAGTTAATGATTTTAATGGGCGCTTGTCTTTAGACATTGCTTGCTTGTTGTGCGAACGTGATGCGTTATCAAATAATGCATCAACTGATTCTTGCAACATTCGTTTTTCATTATTGAAAATAATCGTTGGTGCGTTTAGACTAATAATGCGTTTTAAGCGATCATTACGAATGATAATTTTACGGTAAAAATTATTAATATCACTGGCTGTAAAACGTCCCCCATCCAATTGGATGATTGGTCTTGTGTCAGGCGGGGTTACAGGAATAACTTGTAGAATCATTCATTCGGGTTTGTTTTTTGATTCAATAAATCAACGTATCACTTCAAGACGACGCATCAAGCGACGAAATTCGTGATGTGATGGGTCAAGTTTTGACATGAGGTTTTGAATTCGTACTGATTCTTTGTGCAAATCCAGATTCTTTAATAATTCATGAATCGCTTCAGCACCAATACCCAAACGAATACCAGTATGACGACGGATAAAACCAAATACTTCTTCAATTGAAAAAGGTAATGAAGAATCTTTCAAACGGGCATAATATTCAGTAGCACGTTTGAAATCGAGTGATTCTTTATCTAATTTTTCACGAATATCACCGAGTAATTTACGTAATTTACCACGGTTAATTTTATTGGGTTTTTGATTTGTCAAATCAATAACTTCTTTTTGTTCAAACACCGATGATCCTGCATTATCAAGCACAATGTAATTTACGAAGTAAACAACTTCTTCCACTTTTTTGTAAGGAATATCTAACACCAAAGAAATTTTTGAAGGACTTGGCGATTCTTTACTCATCCATACGTGTGCCACAGGAGCAGCAAGTTCGATGTGACCCATACGTTCACGACGTACCACTGATTCAATAATTTCGACACCACATTTTTCACAAACTTTACCACGGTATTTAACTTTTTTATACTTACCGCACGCACATTCGTAATCTTTAACTGGCCCAAAAATAGCTTCATCAAATAATCCGCCTTTTTCGGGACGTAATGTTTTATAGTTGATTGTTTCACTTTTGGTAATCTCACCATACGATCATGAACGAATTTGTTCGGGTGAAGCTAAACCAATTTGTAATCCTTTAATTTTTGCTTTATTTGTCATAATTTACCTCATTAATTATCAAGAAGATTCTTCCTCAATTGTTCCACGATCTTCAATAGTTTCAACTGACACTGTTTCTTCACCTTCAATCGTATCTTTTAATTCTTCGTCACTAATAACCGAAGTGTAATTATTAATGTCTTCCACACTACCATCTTCTTTAATAACGTTAATTCCTAAAGCTAAACCTTGTAAATGTTTGATTAACAATTTGAATGATTCAGGAATTGAAGGCGTTGGGAATGGACGACCCTTAACAATTGCGCTATATGTTAAATTACGACCTTTCACATCATCAGATTTAATGGTTAACAACTCGCGTAAGTTGTGCGCTGCACCATATGCTTCTAAAGCTCACACTTCCATTTCACCAAAACGTTGACCACCATTTTGACTCTTACCACCTAATGGTTGTTGGGTAATCTTGCTATAAGGACCAACCGCACGGGCATGAATCTTATCATCCACCATGTGATCTAGTTTCATCATATACATTACCCCAACAGTAATTTCTCCATCAAAACGTTCGCCAGTCCGTCCATCAATTAGTTTAAATTTACCTTTAGTTTTGACTGGATTAATTCCCGCTTCAACTAAAGTATTAGTTACATCATTAAAATTAGCACCACAAAAAACTGGAGTAGCAACTTTTGCATTCAAATCTTCACGCGATAAGCCAACATTATTTAAAACGACATGTAAATCAGTATCACTAAACTCTTTAATTGCTTTTTCAACAGTATCAAGGTTACGTGTTTTTAAAACTTTTCGTAAAACTTTCATTAATGATTCAGCTTTAGGTTCACAAATCCCAAATTCTTGTACAACTTTTGTAAAGCTACTACCATCAATTGCAAAAGTGAGTAATTTACGTTTTGCAATCGTCATCATGGCTAATCCCAAATGAATTTCCATAATCTGTCCAAGATTCATTCTTGAAGGTACGCCCAACGGATTTAACAAAATATCAATTGGTGTACCATCTTCTAAGAATGGCATATCAGCTACAGGGACAACAATTGAAACAATACCTTTGTTTCCGTGTCTACCGGCCATTTTATCACCGATTTGAATTTTACGTTTTTGAACAATATAAACCTTAATCAATTCAATCACATCATCATCTAATTCATCCCCATTAAGAATGGAGAAGTGTTGAATTTTAGCAACGATTCCTTCACCACCGTGGGGTACTTTTAATGAAGATTCACGGAAATTTTTACTTTTACTACCAAAAATTGCTTGCAATAATTTTTCTTCAGCTGAAAAATCGGTTTGACCTTTAGGTGAAACTTTACCGACAAGAATATCACCTTCTTTAATTTCAGCACCAACCATGATGATACCGTTTTCGTCTAGATAACGTTTAGCATCTTCTGATACATTAGGTAAATCACGGGTAATTTCTTCATCACCATTTTTAGTTCTTAAACATTCAATAGTATGTTCTTCAATACTAATTGAAGTGTAAACATCCTCTTGTACAAGACGTTCTGAAACCACGATTGCATCTTCAAAGTTAAAACCTTTTCAAGTTGAAAATGCAACTAGTGGATTACGTCCTAACGCTAATTCACCATTTTGCATCGCTGGTCCATCAGCTAAAATATCACCTTTTTTAATTTTTTGACCAATCTTCACAATTGGTGTTTGGTTGATGCAAGTGTCTTGATTAGATTTACGGTATTTTATTAATTTATAAGTCTGTTTTTGGTCTTTGTGATTAACGATAATTTTATTACCATCAACACTGATAATTTCACCATCATTTTCACTAACAATGCTCATTCCTGAATCGTGAGCAATTTTATATTCACTACCCGTACCAATCATTGGTGCATATGGTACTAATAAAGGTACAGCTTGACGTTGCATGTTCGCCCCCATCAATGCTCGTGTGGTGTCATCATTTTCAAGAAAAGGAATCGCCCCTGCAGCAATTGAGACAACTTGACGTGGTGAAATATCAATATAATCAACTTTACTAACATCAAACAATTCTTGTGTAGAACGGTATCGACCAACGACTTTTTTGTCAAGAATGCGATTGTGTTCGTCTACTTTTACTGTGGCTTCACAAATTACGTATTCATCTTCGCGTAATGAAGTCATTCATTCAATTTCTTTTTGGATTACACCATTAACTACTTTATGATACGGTGTAATTAAAAAACCTTTATCATCAACTCGTGCAAAAGCAGATAACGACATAATTAAACCAATGTTCATACCTTCAGGTGTTTCAATTGGACAAATACGGCCATAGTGAGAATAGTGAACATCACGAATGTCAAGGTTAGGATCGTCGCGTGAAATTCCACCATCACCCATTGCTGAAATACGTCGTTTATTGGTTAATTCTGATAAGGGGTTTTGTTGATCAATAAATTGCGTTAACTGGTAAGAATTGAAGAATTTTTTTACAACTAGTTGAAACGCTTTAGTGTTAACCACTAATTTAATTGTGGTTTTTGCTTCCACTTTTTTTTGCTGCTCTTCATTGGCAGTTGGAATAGAAATTGATGCTAATTTTTCTTTGGTATGACGTTCAACACGTGCCATACCAACTTGTAATTTATTTCTTAGTTGTTCATGGATAAGACGAAGACGTTTGTTACCTAGGTGATCAATATCATCATATTGACCAATTGCGTGGGGTAAACCAACAGTATATGAAATAGCCGATATAAAATCAACTAGTGTTAATGAGTTAGCGTCAATCGTGCCTGATGGACCAATAATTGTTGTGGTAACATCTAAAACATCGTTATCGGTATAAACCAAAATTGATTCAATTAATTTATTTTGCTTTTTGATTAAAGCGTTTTGACTAGTAATATTAATTTCATCCAGCAAACGTAAATTATTGGTTGCCATCGCATTTTTGATAATTGCCAACTGATCTTTTAGAATCATGGTACCTTTAGGTACGAGAACTTTATCGTGTTTATCTAATATGTCTTCGGCAACAACGCGTTGGTATAGACGCTCAGAAATACGTAATTTACGCTGCATTTTATATCGACCCGCACTAGTTAAATCGTATTGACGGCGGTCCATAAAATGACGGATTAATACATCCTGATAAGAAACTGTTTCTTTCACTGACGAGGCATATGACTCAATGGCTTTTACTGAAATTGATAAAGCTGATATTAGGTCTTTAGCGGCTTTTTCAGAAATGATCACATCCACAAGATTACGTAATTTTTTTTCTTGTGTTGTTAGTTTATCAAGTACTCTTTCAACGCTAGAAGTTAATTCTTTAATCTCTTGTTCTAAATGGGTTTTATTTGCGCCAGTAGCTTTATTTAGTTTACTAACTAACACCTCGTATTCGTTAGCAATCTTAGCAAAGGTATCTTCGTAAGTTTTACGTAATTGATCAACTTCAGTCTTTTTATGTACGTATTGAACGACAGTTTCTTTTAATTTGGTATCAATCGGTGAACCATATCCTATTGGTTTGTGACTTGCCAAGTCGTTAGCGGTTTTTCTAATACCAATGATTTCGTGATCGTCTAGAATATTGGAATGGTTGTATGGTTCAGAGTAAAGTGTATCTAGGATGTAAATATCATCTTTAAATACCCGACGAATTTCATCTTGATCCATCCCAAACGCTTTTAATAATTGGGTAGCTGGGAAAACCGGTGCTGCATCTCCCATTGAATTTCGAATCATCACTTTAATAGTCATCGTATGTTCATCAACTCAGAAATTCAATAATGTTCCGCGTGATGGTAAAATTTCGCAAATATAACCTTTGTTAATTTTCTTCTTGTTGTTTAACTTGATTTGTGATTTTGATAAGATGTATGCACCAGGTGAACGAACAATTTGACTAATGACAAATTTTTCAATACCGTTAACGATGAATGTCCCCTTATCAGTCATGATGGGAATATTAGCAAAAAAGATACCTTCAGATAAATTGCTTTTAGTTTTTTTGGCACGTTTTTCTTCTTTGGTTTCGGTGTTGTACAACCCTAAATCAACATACAAAGCACGTTCGTATGATCGTGATTCGGTGCGCGCTTTTTCTTCGCTACGAATTGGTTTGGCAAAACGCATACCGTGATAGTGAACTTCATATTTGGTATTTTTAGCGTGACGAATAGGGAAAAATTGACTAAGTAAAGTTTCCACTTCGTTTTCTAAAAAACGGTTGTAACTATCTTTTTGAACTTCTAATAAGTCTGGTTCTTCAAAATCAGATTCAATTTTTGCGTAATCACGACGCAAAACCAAATTGGAGTATTTGGTTTCGGTGTACGGTTGGTTTTTATTCATGCGAGAGGTGTTGGAGGTGGGGTGTTTGACTTACTATGTAGCGGTAGTAACCAGAATTCAAAAACAAAAGAAAAGTTGTGGAATTATAACACAAATATTATTAATTGCTAATGTTTTATAAAAGTGATGGAATTTTAAGGGAAAAACTTTCAAATTTTGAATTTATTTCTGAATTTCGATGAAGTAATTCATAAAATCAAAGTTTTGAATGTTTCGTAAATGAAACTTTTGAAAAATTTAATTTAACAAACCCAGAAACTGTGTCGCTTTTTTTTTTTTTTTGAGATATATTTAATTTAGTTTTACTTAAAAATAAGAGAGAAACACATGAAAATTTTGAAAAATTCAGTGGTTAATACCTTGTCCGCTTGCTTGTTGCTTACGCTAGGTGGGGGGGGAATTGGTCTAATTACTTATGTTGCTTATGCAACAAGTTGTAGTAATTCCACTCCACCCGAACCTACACCTCCAGAAGGATCTATTCCGTTTACCACGGAATATTTTGATTGAACTTCAAATGGTAACCAACTAACTATTGACGGATTGAAAAACGATATTGACTTGAGTGGTTATAACACATTGTGAATACCACCATCTTGTGTTAGTGATGGTATTCAGTATCGTGTAATAGCGATTGGTGATGATGCGTTTTACCAAAAATTTTCTTCTTCATCGAACCCTAGTATTATTAAACTAGATTTAGTTAATGCTAGTAATTTACTAAACATCGGCGATAGAGCATTTTTTGAATGTTCTGGGTTCAACGGTTCGTTAACAATCCCTAATTCAGTAACTAGTATTAGTCTTGGTGCTTTTGTTGATTGTTTTGGGTTTACTGGTTCATTAACTATTCCTAATTCAGTAACTAGTATTGGTGCTGGAGCATTTATGTTTTGCTCGGGATTTACTGGTTCATTAACAATTCCCAATTCAGTAACTGATATTGATGATTATGCATTTTACGGATGCTCGAGTTTTAATGGAACATTAACGATTCCTGATTCAGTAACTAGTATTGGTAATTTTGTATTTGAGTATTGTTCAGGATTTAATACTATTAATGTTTCTGATTGAACTACGATACCGACAATTGGTAATTATGCTTTTTTATATTTTAATACTGAAGGAGGAATAGTTTTAGTTCCTGCAAACTACGATGATCTTGGTATAACGATAAGCACATTTAAGGGTTTACCATCCACTTGACAACTTTCACCAGTCTAGTTTGTTCACATATTTTCCATAAAAACTATGTCGTTTTTTTTTTTTTTTTGAGATATATTTAACCTAGTTTAACCTAAGAATAAGAGAGAAAAACACATGAAAATTTTGAAAAATTCAGTAGTTAATCCCTTATCTGCTTGCTTACTGTTTGCGCTAGGAGGAGGGGGGATTGGTCTAATTACTTATGTTACTTATTACTTATGTTACTTACGCAACAAGCCACAACAACTCCACTCCAGATCCTACCCCCACCCCCACCCAATTAAAGCCCATTCCGTTTACTGATGAATATTTTATTTGAACAACATATGGTGATCAGTTAACTGTTGTTGATTTTAAAAGTGGTGTTGATTTAAGCGATTATGATACGTTATCAATACCTGCCACATGAATTGATAACGGTATTGAATATCGCGTAATAGCAATAGGTAATTATGCGTTTTATTCAAACTTTGAATTAGGAAGTTCAATTATTAATTTAGATTTAGTTAATGCTACTAATTTACAGTTCATTAATGATTATGCATTCGAAAATTGTGATTCGTTTACGGGCTCGTTAACAATTCCTAATTCAGTAAATTATATTTATGATTGTGCATTTGAGGGTTGTTCGGGTTTTAACGGAACATTAACAATTGGTAATTCAGTAATTAATGTCGGTAACCGTGCATTTAGTAGAGCGCGATTTACAAACGTTATTAATAATTCACCAAATTTTAACTTGGCAGATAATGTTGGTAGCGCTCGTGTTCTAATTAATGCTACATCAGGAACAAGCTTGGATTATGAAAACGGTTCGGTAGTTGGTTGTATTGCGTTTGGTCAATTAACAATTCCGTCTAGTGTGACTAGAATTTACAGGGATTTATTTTGTTACTGTTCAGGATTCATCGGAACATTAACAATTCCTGATTCAGTAACCACTATCGATGATGGTGCGTTCGAACGCTGTAACGGTTTTACTAGTTTAACGATTGGCAATTCAGTGACTAGTATTGGTGATTATGCATTTTATAATTGCTCTGGATTTACCGGTTCGCTAACAATTCCCAATTC
>JAITRQ010000005.1 GCA_031288285.1 Mycoplasmataceae bacterium | reverse complement strand
TCACTAATCGTTCACGAACCTTGAGTAACATCATTGCCAATATTGTCTACAGCGTTTAATTGCGCACTGTCTTGTAGTGAGCCATGAATATCGGTTGTACCATAAATATTTATTTTGGTGGGTGTTGATGACCCGCCTGAACAACTAGTTAATGTCAGTGTTGGTATAGCAACAATACCAGCAAGTGCAATTGTACCAATTGTACTAACAAATTTCCAATTTTTAAGTTTCATATTTCTCTTATTCTTAAGTTAAGCTAGGTTAAATATATCTCAAAAAAAAAAAAAAACGACAAAAATTAGGGATTCTTTCTATGGGAATCAACAACTAGATTATGATAAGGGCGATAACCGTAAATTTGGTATATGGAGCAGATGACGAGAATCGAACTCGCATCTCGACCTTGGCAAGGTTGCGTTCTACCACTGAACTACATCTGCATAATGTATAAATATTAACACATTTAAATCTACAAAAACAAAGTTTTAATATTACTAATCTAACTAATCAATTGCTTCGCGTGTAAAAAGTTTTTTATCACCGTTTCCACTTGTTCACTATTTTCTAATTTGAGCACATCATTAGCTAGTATTTGACATTCTTGATAAGAAAGATTATTAATAATCATGCGCGCTTTTGGTATAGAAGTAACTGACATGGAAAAATTATCTAACCCTAATCCTAACAAAATCGGAATCGATATCGTGTCCCCCGCCATCTCACCACACATTGCTACTGGTTTTTTGAGTGCATGTGCATGGTCAATAATGCTTTTCACCAAGCGCAACAGCGAAGGATTGTTTGGCTGATACAAGTATGCCACTTCTGGAGACATCCGATCGCAAGCAAAAGTATATTGAATTAAATCATTAGTACCAATCGAGAAAAAATCAGCGTATTTAGCAAATTGATCAATCAAAACTGCTGCTGCAGGAATTTCAACCATCATTCCAATTTGAATATTGTGGCTAATAGCTTGTTTTTGATTTTCTAATTCAGTAAATGTTTTATTAGCAAATTCTTTGGCTTGTTTAAATTCATCAACCGTTGCAATCATTGGAAACATAATGGCTAATTTACCATGCAATGAGGCTCTAGCTAGGGCTCTTAATTGCGTTTTGAATATTTCGGGTTTAGCTAAACAAAAGCGAATTGCTCGTCAACCTAAAAAGGGATTGGCTTCATCGGGAAAAATAAAATAAGACAATTTCTTATCACCACCAATATCTAACGTTCTAATTACAACGGTTTTATCTTTGAACGTTTCTAGGACTTTCTTATATCCTTGATATTGTTCATCCTCAGTTGGCCAATGATCATTATCCATATAAAGAAATTCGCTACGAAATAAACCAATCCCTTCAGCACCGTGATTAACGGCTAATGGTGCATCAACAGGTTTACCAATATTGCCTTCTACTTCCACTTTATGGCCATCTAAAGTGACACTAGGAACATTAATGTACTTTTTGAATTCTTCTTTTAATCTAGCAAAGTCTTTAATGCGTTGTTGCCATTTATTAATATCAGTTGGGGCAATCTCAACTTCACCATTTTCACCATTAATCGCAATTAATTGACCGGTAGTAATTTTCTTGGTAATGTCGGTCAATCCCACAACCGCAGGAATTTCCATACTACGCGCCATAATCGCAGCATGACTAGTACGACCACCATAGTTGGTGACTACACCCTTCACGTATTGTTTCTCTAATAAAGCCATTGCCGACGGTGTTAAATCATTAGCAACAACAATGCAAGGTTCTTTAATTCCTAAAATATCGGGTAATGGTACATGCAAGATGTTGCTTAAAATACGTTTAGTAATATCGTAGATATCTCCCGCACGCTCTTTGAAATAGTTATCTTCCATGCTTGCGAATGTTTGGTAGTATCGATCAAATACCTGAGTTACCACATAGGCAGAATTAAGACGACTTGTTTGAATGGTGTGAATAATTTCTTTTTTGATTTCAGGATCATTAGCAATTTGAATATGGGCTGTAAAAATATCGGCCTTATCTGGCCCCATTTTATCATGGACAATTCTTTGAATTTTAGCAATTTGTCTTTGGGTTTGAACTAGTGCTTTTTCATAGAGTGCCACTTCTTCTTTAACATCACTAACCGTAGTATTTTTAACATCAAATACCGGATCAATAATTAAATAAGCCTTGGCAATCGCTATTCCTAGACTTGCACCAGTTCCTTTTGACACCATAAATAATGAGTCTCTATTATAACTTTATGATTATTAATTTCCGATAATTAGAAGCTTATTAAAGCGTCGTTAAAACTAACGTGTACTACGTAAGATGATAAGTAAAATGTATCAAACCATCATTACTAAATCAACGAGTAATTTAAAACCAAACATTCATACATAGTTGGATACAACTTTCTCATCTTGTACTGAAATAAAATTTTGCATTTTACTAATGGTGCTAAAGTCAAATACTGTGTACAAAAAGAAGAGTAAAGTACCAAATGCTAATATTAATCAATATCAATAATCTAGCCCAATACCAAAACCACCCGTAAATGCTGAAACCAAGCACATAATCAATCACAAAAAGCTGATTGCAATGAATCCAATGGATAAATACATTAAGTAGCGACCTAAAGTCATTGTCCCTTGAACACTAAGTTTTTTACCAATGTATCCTGCTGTTAAAAAAGCTAATCCCCCAGCCGTGAATGCTAAAGTAATATAGGAGATTGCTCGTGATACAGAATCAAATTGCATTTGCAAGGCTGCAAATAAAAATCCAAACCCAATTCCTTGTCCAATGCCATACATGACAAAAATCGTGGCAATTTTGGCTTTAGATAATGATTCAATTCGATTGAAAGCAAACATTGCCATAAATTGTGATACAAGTACCAAAATCATAAAAAGAAAATACAGCAATAATAAAGTACCTTCACTTCCGCTATTAACCACATTGATGATAAGATAAGCGGCTAAAAATCCTAGAATACCGATTGACAAAAATCCGATACCCGCAACAATCATCGAACGATTTAATAAAGATATTTGGGGCATGGAAATTTGCTTCCCAAATCGACTAGTAGTCGGTTTTGAATTATTGTAATAATTTGGTTCCATTCTTTGTGTATCCTTTAGAAAAGTTTAATTCGCTAATTATAGTATTTTTCTCAAATAAGATTTTAAATTTATGATAATTTGAGCACTTTGATTGCTCTTATTTATTAAATAAATATACTTGCTAAGTTTGCATGATATATTTATGAGCACAATGAATATATTGATTACAGGCGGTGCAGGATTTATTGGCAGTGAGTTCGCTAAATTTTGTTTAAAAAATAGTAATCATGTTGTTAAAATTTTAGATAATTTAGAGTATGGTTATAGAGATAATTTTAGTGATAACAAAAAATTAACCAAGAATTTCATATTAAAAGATATTCGAGATAAGGATATTAATAAATTTTTAAAAAAAATTGATGTGGTTATTCATTTAGCTGCGATTAGCTCTTTGCCCGAATGCGAAGTTAATCCGCAAAAGGCGTTTGATGTTAATGTCAATGGATTAGTAAATTTATTAAATGCATGTAGAAACAGTAAAGTTAAACGCTTTATTTTTGCTTCAACATCTGCCGTTTACGAAAATAACATTTCTTCTAAAAAACTCGTTGAATCTGATCTCGTGTCACCCAATTTAATTTACGCTACAACTAAATATTGCGCAGAGTTATTTTGTCGCAGCTATGCGCAAAATTATGGTATGGATATTGTTATTTGTCGATTTTTTAACGTTTTTGGTGCTCATCAAGATTTTAAAAGAAAATATCCACCGTTCACAAGTTATCTAGTTAGAGAAATTATCAATAATCGCGTCCCCACTATTTATAACGTAACAAATGTAAAAAGAGATTATATCTATGTTGATGATCTTAACAAATTGTTATCTTCAATTATTAATGCTAAGAAGCACTATGCTGCTGAAGTGTTTAATTTGTGCAGTGGTCAAGGATATACAACACTAGAAATTAGTAAAATAATTTTTGATATTTTAAATAAGAAATTCGTTTATCAAAAAGGTAATTCTTTAACATTCTGGGATAAGTATGAAATATTATTCAATAAAAATTTTAATTTGCATAAATCACGCGTTGAAAAAGAGGTATATAAACATTGCATAGGTTCTACACAGAAAACACTTAAAGAATTTAAATTTAAGCCCAAAACAGAATTAGCATCTGGTTTAGCAGCAATTATCCAATATCAAAAAGATCAAAATAAATTTATTCCAAAATAATTTTTTCGAGAGAAACGGTTAACTTCGGGCAAACTTTTTCTCAAAGCAAGTGTTTGTTCAAAAAAATCTATTTTGAATATAAATCGTTGTATAACTGTTTTCAAATTTTAAATTTTTGTAGGTAATATTTGTTTTTTTGGAAATTGGGTTTAAATGTTTTCTTGTCCTTAATGATATGTTTACAAGCAGTAGCGACATCGGGGTATTTATGACAACCTACCAATGCTAAAATGATTGCTCCTAATGCGCCGCCTTCAGCAGTATTAATGGTACTAACATCAACGTTTAATGTATCAGCCAACATTTGTAACCAAACATCAGATTTTGCTCCCCCACCAATTACACGCGCTTTTTTGGGGTTAATGCTTAAATCACGTATTGAATTCAAACAGTCTAACAAACCAAAATTTACACCCTCAATAATTGCTTTTGATAAGTCGGCTTGATTATGTGCTAAAGATAGTTTATGAAATACACCACGAGCGTTGGGGTTATTAATGGGGCTACGTTCACCACATAAATATGGTAAAAAAAGTAAATTTTCATCTTTGCTTTGGGCAATGGCTTTATTAATAAGTTGTAAATCGTTTACTTTTAATATGCTTTGTGTCCATCAATCAAATGCTCCTGCTGCAGATAACATTACACCCATAATGTGATATTGACCATTAGCATGACAAAAACTATGCATTGCACCACTAGCTACTTTTTTAAAAGTTTGACTACTAGCAAAAACCACACCACTAGTTCCTAACGATATGCTTAATTGATTATTAGCAACTGTGCCTGTGCCAATTGCCCCTACAGCCTGATCACCACCACCAATGATTACTTGCGTATTTGTTGACATACCAGTAAGTTTGGCAAATGTTGGACTAACATTCCCAATAACTTGATAACTCTCGTAAAGTTTAGGTAACTGATTTTGATTAATTTTCAATATTTTTAACATTGATTGTGACCAGCATTTATTTGCAACATCCAAGTACAATGTCCCACTGCTATCGCTAAAGTCGCTAGCAAAAACACCAGTCATTTTATATGCAGTGTAATCTTTAGGTAACATAATTTTGTTAATTCGTTTAAATAACTGCGGTTCATGTTTTTTAACTCATAAAATTTTAGGTGCGGTAAAACCTGTAAAAGCAATATTACCAGTGTAATTAATTAGTTTTGTTTTACCAATAACTTGATTTAAATAGTGACATTCCTCAACTGTCCGATTGTCATTTCATAAAATTGCTGGTCGAATCACTCGATCATTCTTATCCAGCAATACCAAACCATGCATTTGCCCGCAAAACGATACACCGATGATTTTAGTTAAATCATGATGTTTACCCAATTGACGAATGGCTTTGATTTCCGCACGATATCAATCATCAGGATCTTGCTGTGTCCAACCATCATGTGGTAAACTAATTTTGTAAGATACTGATTCAGTAGCAACTATGTGCCCATGCACATCACTTAGTACTGCTTTGAGTGAGCTAGTACCAACATCAATTCCAAGAAACATATTTTATTTGAATAAAATATCGTTGAAAATTTGTTCTAAATATTCCTGACGTCCGCTTGGTACTTTTAGCGAACTAACAGAAATATTTTTACCGTACTCGTATAGTGCTAATAAGTTAGTTTTGCGATTACTAATTTTTTTACCTATATCAGAAGTAAAATATGAACTATATTTGTCTTTTACAAATTTATCAATACGACCATCTTGAATAATAGCAACTGCTTTGCGCAACCCTAATGCAAATGCATCCATACCAGCAATGTAACTATAGATAATATCTTCATAAGTATTCGAAGCTCGACGTGCTTTAGCATCAAAATTTAAACCACCATTTTTAAATCCACCCGCTTTTAAAACCTCATACATACAAAGTGTCGTATCATATACGTTAGTTGGAAATTGATCAGTATCTCATCCTAATAACATATCACCTTGATTTGCGTCAATTGAACCAAAAATACCATTAACACTTGCTGTACGTAATTCGTGTTGAAAAGTATGACCCGCTAAAGTAGCATGATTAGCTTCAATATTCATTTTAAAATCTTTGATTAAATCGTATTTTCTTAAGAAATTAGCACAAGTAGCCACATCAAAATCATATTGGTGTTTTGTTGGCTCTTTGGGTTTTGGTTCAATGTAAAAATCACCTTTGAATCCTTGCTTGCGCCCATAATCTCGCGCCATTTGTAAGAATCGCCCTAAATGATCTAGCTCTAATCCCATGTCAGTATTTAACAAAGTATCATAACCTTCTCTACCACCCCAAAACACATAGCCTTTACCACCTAGTCTAATAGTGGCATCAATTGCTGCTTTTACTTTTCCAGCTGCAATCGCATATACGTCTGCACAACAACCCGTTGCTGCACCTGTCATAAAAATCTTATGACTAAACATATTGGATGTACCCCACAACAATTTGATATTATATTTTTTTTGTAATTGCAATAAATGATCAGTTATTTCTATCAAATATGCTTCGCTTTGTGCCAATGTATCACCTTCTGGAGCGACGTCAATATCATGAAAACAATAATACTCAATACCTAATTTATGCATAATTTCGAATGCAAAATCAGCTTTGGCTTTATACATTGCCATCGCAGACAACCCCAATGTTTTATCCATTGTATTACCACCAAACATATCAGTCCCACTAGCGTTAATGGTGTGTCACCAACTCATTGCAAATTTTAAATGCTGTTTCATGGTCTTACCCAATATTTTTTCGTTAGCATTGTAATAATGAAAAGCTAACGGATTTTTCGAATCTTTTCCTTCGTATTTAATTTGTCCAATTTTATTCAAATATTCCATATATTTTTACCCCTAATATCCCTATAACGATTATATGACTTAACCAATTAAAAGAGTGATATTATTTGTGCAAATATCCACAAACATTTAGGGGTTAACTTTATATAATGAAAGTAGGATTAACTATTTAAGAAGGAAATAACATGAAAATACTAGCAATGGATATGGGTGGAACATTTATTAAATGAGGATTATTTGATCAAAAAACATTTAAAATTTTAAAAAAAGGTCGCTACGAAACACACGCCCAGCATCATTCGGGGTTGGAAATTGTGTGAAGTATGTCAAGATTTGCCCAAGAAATGAAGGAAAAATATAAAGACATTACGTGTGTGTGTTCAACAATGGTTGGTATTATTGACACAGATAAATACATTGTACTTTCTCCCAATCACACACTAAAAGGTTATGAAGGAATGCACATTAAAGAAGAATTCAGTAAGTATTGTAAATTACCTTTATACGTAATGAATGATGTAAAAGCTGCTGCTTCAGGTGAATTGAAATTTGGTTGTTTAAAAAACACCAAAGATGTAAATGCGATCGTGATGGCAATCGGTACAGGTATTGCGGGTTGTCCGATTGTTAATGGCAAAATTTATATGGGGGCAACCTACGCTTCTGGAGAATGTGGACAAATGCTTGTTAATAATCACTTGTACGAAATGCACTATAGTGTACCAGCATTAATTATTCGTTGTGAAAAAGTTTATGGGCGAACATTAACTGGTGAAGAATGTTTATCATTGGCTAAAACTAATGTGCCAATTAGACACGAAGTAAATCGTTGGTTTGATGGAATTATTAAAGGAATTATGAACTATATCTATTTGTTTAATCCATCATACATTGTTTTGGGTGGCAAAATCACTGAAGATAAAAATTTTGATGTCAAAATCTTAAAACAATCCATGATGAAACTAGCAAAAAAACCTGTATCTTCTTTTGAACATGTCAAAATCGTTAAGGCACAATTGGGTAATGATGCCGCTTTATACGGTGTGGCTAGCTTAACTTTGAAATAATTAAGCGATTGAATAAAGAGCTTTTAATTTAGTTATTTGGTTGTGAATTCTACGCTCACGCGTTTGAAATTCTAAGTCTGCTAATTTCTTTTTGGATTTAAGTTTTAATAATTTTAAACGGTAGTTAACTGGATTGAAACTATCTTTTTTTAATTCAATATTTTTTTGTGTGTCATTAATATAAACTAACTTATTCTTATGAACCAATTCATAATATTTTAGAAGTTGTTGAATGTTGAGTAATTTGTGATTATAAAACGCTTTAGGACTGATACGTTTATCTTTGCGAACTTTTAATTGGCCATCTAAAATTAATATAAATCAAGCTAATATTGCTACCCCGATCAATACATACGTACCTAAGCTAATACCTGAAACTGGATTTACATATTTAAAACCATACATAATTCACCCAAAAACCGGAATTAATATGTAATCAGATTCACCGTAAGAATTAGCAGAAATTGCTGTAGGAGTTATACCATTATTTCAATGTCAATTAGCATTGTTATATCATGCCCCACCAATAGGAGCTGGTGAAAGTTGATTCCATGTAACAATTAGGATAATTGGCAGAAAAGAGACAATTAGACCGACAAAAAAACCCGCAAGTAAACAACCCAATAATCCGCCACGCATATTACCAAAAATACCAGCGATACCACCTAAGAAAAAGAAAATTGTTACACTTGGTAAAATGATTGTTGAAAATAATGATCGATCAAAATCATGAAATGCAAAAGATATTCCCATAGTGCAAATCGCTCCCACAAATGAAGCTAAAAAACCAAGTAAAACCGCAATTGGTTGTGTTTTTAACACTAGTGATGCATCCACGCTCATCTTGGCATTAACGATAAATCTTTGGGAAATACCTTTAATACACTCGCGCAATTCATTAACCATCATGGTAATACCTTCAATTAAAACTAATAATCCGGCAGTAAACATAAAAGCATCAATTACAATTACTACCGCTAATGAATTAGCACCAGTCGGTGAAAATTTAACCATTGCTTCTGTTTGACTCGGATCAATCACATACGCACTCACGAAAACCACGACAAACAATAATGTCATTACCAAAATAATCGTCACATTAGAGTTCTTTAAAAAAGACATTCATCTCGGCAAATGCATATTTTCGGTTGAAGTGTATCTTTGTTTTTGAATCTTACCGCACAATGAACCGACACCACGAGCTATCGCAAAAGAAAACAAACCATGGTGACACAAATTTAAACTATTATCTTTCATCAAATCATAAGTGATCTTAGTAGAAATACCAGGCGCTAAAGTCGTGTATATTGATATTAATCCCGCACCTAGCGCAGCAATGATTAAACCTTGTTTACCCAAAGCAATATCGTCTATACCATTAGGTGCACATAGCATATACATTGCTGTAAAACCTACGCAAAAATACATTACGATGTGGGTTGATAAATAAATATTTTTAAACCTTGTTGTTCCTGCTAGTAATAAATTGAAAATAATTGCTAGTAATAACATGATAGATGTAACCGCAGCAATATTAGCAGCGTTGTTCATCATAGCAATAGCAAATGCATCACTGCTTGCAACCGTACCACCAGAACCACTACCAACAATGATACCAAACATATTCTTGAAATCTGTCATGGCAGTTCCCATCGCACCACCACCTAAAGAAAGAATAAAGAATCCCAAAATCGTGGTAAATGTTGAAACCACAGTTTGCATAAAAGTTCTTCGCAATAAAATTGAACCAAATAAAGCAAACAACCCTACTACTAATCCTGCCGAACCAAAGAAACTTTGAATAAAATTTAACAATATGTCCATAATTTATATATATCTCTCATTATATATTACTTGATATTTAGTTCAATAATTTTCTTAAATAGTTTATCTTGAATCAAATAGTCTTTAACGCGGTCAGGATCATTACCTAAATGTTTTTTAATTTCTTCAACCGAGATTTGATACATGTTAGCAATTTTCTGATAATGATCACTAACATCTTGTTCTGTAACTTGCAAATCCAATTCACGAATTATTTTACTCATAGCCATAGTTAGAATAATTACCTCCGCCGCTTGTTTTTCGAGTCAATGTTCATAAGAAACATCTTTTGCTGAACTATGATGTTGTTTAACATATGCTTCTTTAGTTAATTTACTTTCGCTAGCTCGTTTAGTCACTAGTTCATCTATACGTTTCTTCTCACTATCTAATAGTGATAATGGCATAAAATCAATTTTTGATCCTTCAACAATCGCTTGAGTTATTTCATCTACTGAACCATGAATATTTTGTTCTTCTTTACGTTCTAAAATACGTTTATGTAAATATGCTTGCAAATCAGCATGATTTTTAACATTAGGTAACTGTAATTTACTAATGTAATTCTCATCCATTTTAGGCTTTTGAATAGTCTTGATGTCATTAATTTTGACTTCAAATTTAGCCGATTTATTAGCCATTTCTTTGGCGTGATAATCTGCCGGAAATTGAACATTAATAGTTTTAGTTTGATTTCTTTTTAAACCAATCATCTGCGATTCAAATCCTGGGATAAAACTATTTGAACCGATCTCCAATTCGTAATCTTTTGCTTCACCACCCGGAAATGGTTTGTCATCAATATAACCTTTAAAATCAAAATTAACCATGTCGCCCATTACAATTTCATCATTAGTTTTAGGAATCAACATTACATCTTTTTGTAACATACGATTAATTTCTTGATCAATTTCTTTCGAATCAACATGCGGATGTTTGTAACTTAATTTGAGCTTGCGATAATCTACAACTTGAATGTCGGGGAATAACTCAAATTCATATTGAATTTCCAAGATTTGTTGATCAATTTTTCCAATGGTAACTTTTAATGAATTAGGAATGATTTTGCCACGTTCAAAAGCGCTATCTTTGACTAATTCTGCATATGTCAAATCAACAGTTTTATGAGATGCTTCTTTAAGAATCTCAACTAAATCTAGTTTATCTTTGATAACACCCGATGGCACCTTACCTGGTCGAAAACCCGGAATATGCATTTTTTTTGCGAGTGTACTAATAGCAATCTCTTGCTGTTTTAACCATGCAGTTTGGTCAACCAAGACGGTGTAAATAATTTTTTGTTTTTGTTTGTCAATATTTGTTATCTTCATAAATGTATGTGTCTCCTGGCAATAGTACTAACGAGAAAATTCGCTATTACAAAATTGGTGAATATAATTATATGTTATTAACATAGTGCGAAAAAGGAATTTATAAAAATTATGGCATCAATGGAACAAATCAAAAAATTACGAGACATGACTCAAGCAGGAGTAATGGATGCGAAGAAGGCATTGGAAGAAAATGATAATGATATTGAAAAAGCTACACAATGACTGCGAGAAAAAGGCATTGCGAAAGCCGCTAAAAAAGCATCCGCAATCGCAACAGAAGGTGTCATTAAAGTTATTAATAATCAGGAACGCGCTATGCTTATTGAAATTAATTCGCAAACTGATTTTGTTGCAATGAGTGATACTTTTATTCAATTATCCAACGAAATCACTGAAGCTATTTTTAAGGCTAACATCGCTGATTTAGATAAGGCATTACAAACCAAAACCATCAGTGGTATAAGTGTCGCAGAAGCATGTATCCAATTAACATCAAAAATCGGTGAAAAAACTTCAGTACGTCGTTTTGTTTTTGTGCATAAGCAAAATAACGAAGTATTCGCTCATTATGTTCATTCTAATAATAAGATTGGTGTGTTATTAGTTTTAAGTGCTAATGCTAACCCAATAGTAGGCAAAAATGTTGCAATGCATGCAGCAGCAATGGCGCCAAAATTTTTGAATAAAACTCAAGTTGACCAAACATGATTAACCAACGAAACCAAGATTCTTAAAGAGCAAACTATTGCAGAAGGCAAACCGCTTCCACGAATTGATCACATTGTTCAAGGCCGTGTTAATAAATTACTTGCTGAGGTATGTCTGGAAGATCAAGTTTATGTAAAAGATCCATCGAAAACGATTAGTCAATATCTAGCGGCTAACAACGTTAAAGTTACTCAATATGTAAGATATGAAGTTGGCGAAGGCATTGAAAAAAAATTAACTAATTTCGCATCTGAAGTGGCAGAACAAATGAGGAATAAATAATGCAATCTAAGCAGCGCATTATTTTAAAATTTTCTGGGGCCGTATTAAAAGATAATAAGCACAATACCATTCTTGCAGTAGATAAATTAAACGATTTGGCTAAACAAATCAAACGCTTAATAAATAAATATCAAATTATTATCGTCGTGGGTGGTGGTAATATTTGGCGTGGTTCAAGCGCTGCTAAAAATCTTTACCGCGAAGAAAAAGCTCATTTTATGGGGATGATTGCTACTTGCATTAATGCTATCGCAATCCAAGAGGCACTATTAAAACATTATGTTGATGTCCATACGTTCAGCTTATTATCCATCCCGACAGTCATTGATAATTACAATGCAAAAACCGCACTAAAAGTTTTAGCCCAAAATCACGTGGTAATTTTAGCGGGTGGTACAGGCAAACCTTTTTTCAGTACCGATACTGGTGCAGCACAAGTTGCTGTTGAATTAAAAGCCAAGCAAATTGTCATGGGCAAAGACGGTGTTGATGGCGTATATTCAGCTGATCCCAAAATTAATAAAAATGCTAAACGTTTTGCAAAACTTACAATTAATGAAGCGATCAAACTAAAACTAAAAGTGATGGACCAGTCAGCATTAGCAATTTGTCAAAAGCATCATATTGATTTATTGGTATTTAATGCCGAACGTTCTTGTGCTATCATTAAAGCATTAGAAGACAAAATACCCACTACCTTAGTTGAAGCAAAATAACCATGGAATGAAATTTACTACAAAAAGAATTTGAAACTCAAGCCAATGCTGTCATTGATTGATTAAATCGTGAATTTACGCGCATTAAATCTGGCCGTGTTAGTTTAAATATTTTAGATACAGTAAAAGTAGTATCTTATGGTGAACCATTAAGTTTAAATCAAGTTGCTAATTTACAAATTATTGATGCAAGACAAATCCTTATCAAACCATACGATCCAAACCAAACGCAAGACATTGCTAAAGCAATCGCTACATCTCAATTAAATCTTAATCCCCAAATTAACTCTGATAATATTCGTCTTATTTTTCCCACTCAAACCGAAGAAAATCGTAAAGAAAACGTAAAAAAAGCTAAAGAAGTAATTGAACAAGCTAAACAAAAAATTAGAGATGTGCGCAAACACGTACAAAACAAATATAAAAACCTAGATAAAGTGAGTGATGATTTAATTCGTTATTTTGAAGACGAGTTGAATAAGATTACTAAAGTATATAACGGTAAATTAGAAAATTTATTTACCCATAAAGAGCAAGAATTAATGAAAGTTTAGTATGCCAATCCATGTAGCACTTATCATGGATGGAAATGGACGGTGAGCTAAGGCACGACATCGCCCACGTACTTTTGGTCATGCAAAAGGCTTAGAACAATTAAAACAAATAGTTAAGGCAGCTTCAAATAAAAACATTCAATATTTATCCCTTTTTGCTTTTAGTTGTGAGAATTGAAATCGTCCAAAAAGCGAAATTCAATACTTATTAAGTCTCTTGAATCGTGCTTTAGATCAAAAAATGATTTCACAATTAAATGAATTAAATATTCAATTTCATTGAATCGGATTTAAAAATAAAATACCAACAAAAATTATTCAAAAACTATTATTTATAACCGAATCAACTAAACGCAATAACGGAATGAAATTGTTCGTAATGTTTAACTATGGTGGACAGCAAGACATTTTACACGCAGCAAAACAAAGCAAAAGTAATATTGATTTCCCTAAACATTTACTTACGAGTGATCTACCCCCAGTGGATTTATTAATCCGTACTGGCAAAGAACAAAGGATTAGCAATTTTCTATTGTGACACATTGCCTATGCAGAAATAATTTTTCAGCCAAAATATTGACCCGAATACACAGTTAAAACATTCTATAATGATTTGGATACTTTTGCAAAACGCGAACGACGTTTTGGAACAATTAAATAATGAGCAAAGTTCAATTACCCAACATTAATGAACGGTTCCGTACAGGAATAAGCATTTTTTTATATACAGCTGTTACAATTTTTTTTGCTGCTTTTGCTGATCCTCGAACAATGCTGGGTTGTGGGTGAATCACTTTTATTCCCAGTAATATCGGCAGATATGTCAGCTTTTCTTCGGCACTAATTTTAATTTCAATGTATGGCTGAATGGCTTATTACATTGCCAAAGAATTAAATAACGTTTTTTTACGTAGTCAAAAAAAGATAGATTTAATTATTTTAACTACATCGCTTTATTTAATTCAAGTAGTCCCCACAATTATTTTTATTTTACCAACATATAACATCGCTTATTTTATGTTAAAAGAACATCCAATCACCCTATCTTATATATATGTGGGGTCAAGTGTTTTTTTACCAATTATTTTTTATTTCGTTTATAGGCACATGATTAAAAAATCTAATAACAACACTAAATTCAATGTGATTGTTTTCCCGTTATTAGTCATTGCTATTGGATTATCATTTGCTAGCTTATATTACTTAGCCATAATTCGTTATTGAACAACCATTTTTATTCTCATTTGTGCTGTATTTATTAATGATATGTTTGGTTATTTAGGTGGATCATTATTTGGTAAACACAAATTAGCTCCTCATGTAAGTCCTAAAAAAACATACGCCGGATTTATATCTGCAATTATAGGTGCAACATTATTTATTGTTTTAACTATGATCGTATTTAACCACATTAATGGAGTGCCATACAAAGACTACGATACACCACAAAGCGCTTTTTTAGGTCAACAATTACCTGAGTCACTATGAAATTTCACTAATAGTCCAGGATGATGAGCCATACTTGTTGTTATTGCAATTATGTATAGTTTAGTATCCAATGCTGGAGATTTACTTTTCAGTTGAATAAAACGTAAAAATAATATCAAAGATTTTAGTTCAATATTGAAAGGTCATGGTGGATTATTAGATCGATTAGATTCGTTAACCATATCGATTGCAATTTTTGGTTTTATTACTGTCATTATTGCTTTTATCTGTTCATATTTAACTCATAATAGTAATTGTATTTTCCCACTTTTTACTTCTCAATAAAAGTTATGCGTATTCTATTGTTAGGGGCAACAGGTAATGTTGGTCAACAAGTGTTGAAAATCATCAAAAAATTGAATTATGAATTAGTTGGTATAAGTTTTTATACTAACACCAAACTTGCAATCACTATTAAAACTAAGTATCGCTATAGTCCGATTGATTTGCAAAATTCTAATGTCAATTCATATGATGAACTAATTAGCAAATCTCGTCCTAATTTAGTTGTTAATGCTATTGTTGGTTTAGCGGGTCTAATACCTACATTATCTGTTATTAAACAGCGTATTGATATCGCGTTAGCAAATAAAGAAGCTTTAGTAGTTGCTGGAAAGTTTATCAAACCGCTTGTTAAAAAAAACCACGTTAAAATTTACCCGATTGATAGCGAGCATGCAGCTATATTTAAAATTATTAAAGAACATGGTAACAATTTTCAAAAAATTTACATCACTGCTAGTGGGGGGCCATTTTATCAATACAACAGAAAAAAAATACAGCACGTCACTTACGAGCAAACAATTAAACATCCCAAATGAAATATGGGGCCAAAAGTTTCTGTAGATTCATCAACACTTGTTAACAAATGTTTAGAATTAATAGAGGCATTTTGGTACTTCAATACTAACAATATCAAGGCGTTATATCATCCCGATGCATTAATACACGCAATTGTTCAATATCCCAAAAATAAAACTTATGCATTTATTGCTAACCCTAACATGCTTTTACCAATTGAAATGGCTTTAACTAAATTTAAAAAGCACCAGCAATATATTAAAGAAATTGATTTAACAAAATCCTCTTACACCATTCAGCCAATTAATACAAAACGTTTCTTACCTATCAATTGGGCAGAACGATGACTTAAAATTCATGAATGAAGCGTTCCGATTATTATTTGTTTGGCAGATGAAATTTTGTTTAATTTATTCAAACGAAACAAAATTAAATTTTCTCAGATTGTGTCGCTAATTTCTCAATGTATTAAATGCTTCCGAAAATTAGAAATTAAAAATGTAAATGATATTTTTTTATTAAATGACAAATGCGATAAATTTATTAATAAAAAAATAAGTTAATTTTTTTAATACAATTACTATTATGCTCCATACCTGTTTTAAACAATATAAGCAGTCATTAACAACCACTTTAACTTCCACAACTGCGTGAATTATTATCATTTCATATTTTGTAATTGAAACACTCTTTGTTTTAGTTTTGCCCTGATTAATCGCCGACTTTGACCCAAACAAGCAGTCCGATATGTGAATGATTCAAATGATGATTAATATGTCAAGTATGTTATTAGTACCATTTTTTAGCTCCATAATTGGTGAAATTAATGCTAATGCCGGTGAACGAATTTTTGTGCTATCAAGACCCACAACTCGATTCACATATTTTTCCGCCAAATTTTTATCATCGTTTACTCTTGAAGCTGTAATGTGAACTTATATTCTTTTGCTATTTTGATCAATTAACCAAGTTGGTATAAATAATAATAGTAATATTTTTGTTTCCACGCAATGATATTGAGCGTTTTTCACGATTCTCTGTCTAAGTTTTTTCGGTATGATTGTTGGCATCGCTTTTAGATACTATGCTCGCGAATTCATTTGTAGTGTGTTAGTTCTACTCATAGCAGCATTTTATACTATTGTTTTTAGCTTATTTACAAATACTTCAAATAGCGATCTAACAGAAACGATACACATTATTAATTTAGAATTCAAAACACTACCAATGTTCTTTTTTTTACCAGTATCAATAATACTGTGCGTAGTTGGTTTTACTCTAAATACATTTGATAATGTCAAAATCTAGGAGTACTTTTATGATATCGGCTAAAAACGAACAAAAATACATGATTGAGGTTAATGATCTAACTAAGCGATTACGTAAATCATATATTTTGAAAAATATTTCTTTTCGTGTCCCTGTTGGTAGTGTGTGTGCTTTTGTTGGCCATAATGGCGCAGGTAAAACTACAACTATCCGTACCATTTTAGGATTGTATCGTTGTAATCAAGGACAGGTAAGAATTAAAGGAGTGGATGTTAAAAAAGTCGTTAATGTTCATGAATGAATCGGGTACATACCAGAAAAAGAAAATTTTTCTAAAATAAAATCCAAAAGATTTTTACTCAATATGGCTTCTTTTTATAACATTGATAAAAATGACATCCAAAAAAAAATTATCGAATATGCTAATATCTTTGATTTTGTACCTAATTTAAATCGTAAATTAACGAGTTTATCTTCAGGTCAAAAAAAGAAAGTACTTATCATGCAAGCTTTTATTCATGAACCAAAATTGATTATTGCTGATGAGCCAACTGAAAATTTAGATCCCGACACACGCGAAATCTTTTATCGTCTAGTAAAAAGAGCGCAAAAAAACGGTCAAACCGTTTTTATTTCTACACATAATCTTGATGAAATTCGTAATCACATTGACTACGTAGTCATTATCGCTAAAGGTAGAATCAGATATAGCAGAGCAATCCATAAGGGCATTGACCTACATCGCATATATAATCGTTTTAAACCTAAAGTGCAAATATAAACTTATATTTACATTGATTAAATTTCATGGATACACAGCACAAAATTAAATTATTAACCATAATCATCCCTGCATATAATTGCAAAGCATTTATCACCAATGCTTTATCATCAATTGATTACGCGAGCCACGAAAAATTTGAAGTGTTAGTAGTTGATGATGGTTCTACAACACGTTGAAAACATTTAATTAATCCCTGACTAAAAAAATATCGTGGTTGTGTTAAATATTTGTGCAAAACCAATTCTAATTGAGGCGGGGTGATCAATTTTGGTTTTAAACATGCTAAGGGAACATTTGTTAAAATTTTGGATAGTGATGATGAATTTGTAAAAGAGCATTTCAATGATTACTTGCATAATTTGCAGCAATGTTTAAAACACAATGTCGATGTAGTTGTTAATTCATATGCTTTTTGTATAAAAAATACCAACCAAATTATTAAGCGAAAATATAGCAATAACTCCAAAATATCTTTTGCATCATTGGATAAAATGCGTATTTTTAAGTTATTTACACATCATTGTATTACTATCAGTAAAAAATTAATTACAAAATTTAAACCCTTACCTATCCACTGTTTTTATAGCGACAATGATTATATTTATCAAATTCTACTCATAGGTAATAAGGTGGCTCTATTACCAAAGTGACTATCGATATATCACTACAATATACACGACGTTAATCAAAGCGTGCATTTAGATACACTTATTAAAAAAATTAATGATATTAAGACCGTATTCCATAGTATGTTAACTGTGCCACTCCCAAAAAATATATCTCACCGTCGTGCTTTGCTACTTTTAAAGAGCATACAATCCATGTTTTACTTAATTATGGTTTGCATTTCTTTTGATGAGGATTTATATCATTTTCAAAAAAAGGTACAACTGGCAACAGAACTTTCATATTTAGAGGTTCATGCCAACCGTAAAGAATTTAAGTCTCTGGTTAATATTGGTTATGCTTTGTTAGTCAAACATTTTCCAAAAAGAATTATCTTTCAATTAACTAGATTCATATGTCAAACTTGACCTACTGGTTATTTAAGTATTATTAGAAAATTTAACACTTAAAATAATCTATCATAAACGTTTATGATTCTATTGGTGTAGATACTCCGTCTAGAATATCATCATGTTTCTTAGCAAAAATATTAGTAGTCTTTTTAAGACGCAATAGACTTTGACAATAGTCGGCTTCAGTCATATTATTTTTCTTGGCATGTAATAAATTACGAATTTTAATGTAATAAATAATTCCACCACTAATACAACAAAAAATATTAGTTATCAAAAGTAAGATACCGGTTGGCAATAAGGTTTTATTAACATTGGTAATTAACCCGATAGCATTTAATATAAAAAAGAAACAACCAATTAAAAAAATAGTATACATTGCAATATTAATACCGACAGTTTGTTTTGTTTTCAAAATACTTACTAGTTGCGGAATCGTAAATGTTGCAATGGCCAATGCAGCAATGGCATTCAATATTCACATTGTAATATTCATTATGATACCTCCTTGCGTGGCGATCTCAAAGATGCGCAATATTGAGCTTCAGTCACATGTAATTTATTGGCACGTAATAAATTATGAATTTTTCATACTAAAATTATAGTAGTTACAATTGATGCAGTACCATTAGCCAAAATGAACTGTAATCCATTAAAAATATTGCCAGTGATGGAAGCATTAATAATACCGATTATTACGTATACATAACATCCTACAGCATAAATCAAATACATTCAAATGTTAATGTGCGTTGTGTTTTTTGTTCTCAACAAATTAAATACTTGAGGAATTACAAAAACAGCAATGCAAATAGCAGCAACGACACCGAAAGATTCAAAAATAGACATGATAAATATTCAATTATTTTAATGGATTTTTCTATATCTTCTTGAACAAGATATCATTTAAATAACGTGTATGACATAATGATAGGTATAATCGTGCTATTAAAATAAGAGAATATGGAAAACAAAATTATTATCATTTATTGTTCTAGCAAAAGAACCGGCAACACCAGATACATTGCCGAATTAATGGCCCAGACATTAAATTGTCAAGCTATAGATATCGCTACCAATCCTAGCATTAATTTAGAAGAATATGAGTTAATAGGTTTGGGCAGTCCAATTCACTTTGAAGGTATTCAATCTAAATTAAAGAAATGAGTTAAAAATATTAAGTGATCCAATCCTAACGTTTGTAAACCAGATGTTTTTGTTTTTACAACAAGACACTTATCTAACCCTAATCATGCTCATAATCGCTTTGTTAATTACATTAAAAAAGTGGCTAATCTTAATACTATTAGTTCATGAAGTTGTCGTTCTAAGCGCGTACGTTCACCAGAAACTGTGGTTGATTTAAACGAATGAATTAAAAATAATATTCGTTCCGATAAAGTTAATATTTAGTTTTGTTTTGAAGCGCATATTTTAACGTTATATTATCAGCATAATCTAGCGCCGAATTAATTGGAAGTCCCAGAGCTAAACGATATACTGATGCTGTGGACAATTCATTAATAATTTTCTTAATGAATACCGCCGTAGCTTCACCATTAATGGTCCAGTTGGTGGCAATCAAAATCTCTTGATATTTATTGTGATTAAGTAAATTCATAAATTTCTTAATAACTTCGTGAGATAAATTAGTTTTATTTTTAACGTCAATTTCCCCGTTGAGTACATAATACATACCCGTATAGGAATTAGTGTTTTCAATTTTCTCCAAGTCATCAGTTGAAGTAATAACACATAGTTTATTATGATCGCGTGCTATATTAAGACAAATATCACATAATTCGCCATCAGAAAAATTATTACATTGTTTACAAAAATGAATATTCTTGCAGTGTAAAATTATTCGGTTTGTAAATTCATTTATTCAATCTTGATTTTTTAATGCTAAAAAATAAGCGATTTTTTCTGCCTGTTTCTTCCCAACTCCTGGGAGGACTTTAAAAGCATCAATTAGATATTCGATTGCATCAGATTTCATCAATAAAATTTAAATAGGTAAATTATGTCCAGTTGCAGATTGTTGAATCGTTTCGCGATCTTGTGTTATTGATTCAATTGCGGCATTAATTGCCTCGGCAATCATTTCTTGCATTGTGGTTTTATCATCTTTGTCCACTAGAACATCATTCACAAGTATATTGGTGAGTTTGTAATCACCTCGCATACGCACAACAACCGAACCTTGCTTGTAGTCAAATTCAAATTCTTTTTGCTCAAATTCGACAAGTTTTTGCTGAGTTTTTTGTTGCAACTTCTGGGCCTGTTGCATTAACTGATTAATATTCATATTACTATTCTTAGAACTAAGTATAGCAAATTGAATTAAAATAGATAGTCATAGCTCAGGTATGAACCATCATCAATATAATTGAACTCTAAATAAAATTTTAAAGAATCAAACACTCAATGAACTTCATCAAGATTGACTGACTGAGCAAAAGCAAATTATTAAACTTTATTCTCATTTTTATAAAAGTAAAAACCATTTTATAAAATGATTGAAACTAAACGAACAACACATCATTACTAGTAATCGTTTGAGTAACTACATACATAACAATTTAAATGAAGATTTAACAAATCCTCATTGAATTGCTTGATCACAAAAATTAAATTCTCAAGGTCGCGAATTTGCTACCAAATTAGCCAATTATGAAAATATCATAATTGAAAATTGAAAAACTATTTCCATTTTTTTGAAAGACCACAATATTCAAAATTACCAGCGTTCTTTTGATTTAATTTTCAGGCACAAGGAACATCGCTTATCTAAAGATGAAGAAGTTTTGATGTCTAAAATTAGCAATATTCATGGTGGATTTGAAACAATTTTTGAAACTTTAACAGACAGTGACATTAAATTTTCACCTGCCATAAATAGTCAAGGTCAAGTGATACCATTAACAACCATTGCCGATGTTACCAAAAATATTAAATCCAAAGATCGCAAACTAAGAGAAACAACGTGAATTAATTTTAATAAAGCATTTCATGCTTTTGAATCAACATTAACCCAAACCTTATATTACAACTATTTAATGCTAAATACTAATGCCAAAATTTATAAATTCAAAGATTATGTAAGTGCTGTTGCTTTCGAAGATGAAATTAGTGCTAATTTCATTTTGAATTTATACGCATTAATAAGTAGATTTCAGCCATTAGCTCATGATTACCGAATCGCATCAATGAATAAACTAAAAAAAATGTTACATTTGAATGTGCTAAAACCATGGGATAAAAATGTTGAATTAATCAAAATTAATATTAATTTTAGCATTGAACAAGCTAAAGAACTTGTGCTAGTAGCACTCAAACCTCTAGGAGAAGAATATCTTGCAAAAGTGCAAGAAGCATTTGATCAACAATGAATTTCTTGACTTGCTAAACCCAATAAACACACTGGTGCATATTCTATTGGCGGTACAAAAGGATTAGAAGCATATTACATATCTATGAATTTTGATAATTCGCTAAATTCTGTGTCGACCATTATTCACGAGCTAGGCCATTCGATGAATTCATACTACACTAATTTACACCAAAAAATATATACAACTAACTCGATTTTTTGTGCTGAAATTGCATCCATTGTTAACGAACAATTGCTCTATTATTGTCTACTGGATAAATACCAAGCAGATAAAAAAATGAAACTTTATGTATTGGATAAAATGCTAAGTAATTTTTTTGCCACGACAACTAGACAAATAATCTTCTCCAATTTTGAATTCATCATGAATGAAAAGATCAATAATAATGAACCATTCACCAAAGAGACTATTTTAAAGACATACCAAGCGATGGTTCAAAAATATCAAGGTTTTATTAATGATGAACAAAAATCATTTAATAAAGAACCGTATGTTTATGGTTTATCTACTATTTTCCGTATTAGTCATTTTTACGTTGGTAATTTTTACGTTTATAAATATGCTGTTGGTCAAATTGTAGCTATTATCGTGGCTGATGCAATATATCACGGTGATCAAACGATGCTAAAAAAATATTTCCAATTTTTATCATCAGGTTCTTCACTGTCACCACTGAATACTATTAAGTTATTAAATATTGATTTGACAAGTCCTAAGGTTTTTCGAGATGCGAAACAAATTGTTTGCTCGTGAATAAAAAAATTCAAGCAAAGTTAATTGCCTAGTTTGAGTTTAATTTGATTAGCAATAACTTGTGCGTTATCACCAAAAACCAATATATATTGATTGCTTTTTTTAAAATAACTACGAATACCAAATTTTTTTAAATATTTTATTTCAATGTCAATTTCATTTTTTAATGTAATGGCGACAGTTGACATGGTACTTGATACATTTGCGATATTATTAAGTCCGCCAAATAAATTAACTAATAAATTCAAATCAAAATTAATTTCCTTTGAAACAATAAATTCTTGACGTTTAACATCAATTTGATGCTTGGCTTTATGTTTTATGTATAAAGGTAATATTCCTAATGACAAAACATATAAAATATATTTAAAAAATTTATTCATATTAAATTTTAATAAATGTTTTTTGCAATTTAGATATATATTCTTGTAAACCACTATTAAAACATAATTTGAATTTAGACTTAACTAAACTAATTTTGATGTGATCATGAGGCTTAACAGTTAAAACGCGCATACCATCAATGATCAAATCACATCGTTGGTTAGAATTAAATTTAGTTAAATTTATTTGGTCACGATGATTCAAAATTAATGGCGCATTCACTGACATATTTTTGACATGAAGAGTTGGTGATAATTCTATTAACTCGTATGCATCTACATTGGGCATAATAACCGCTCCCCCAACACTTTTACCTCACCCAGTAGAACCGGTTCGTGTACAAATCATTACACCCGTTCCCTTGCATGTTTCATAAAAAATATCATTAATAGTGATATCAATAGAAATAGTATTTAGCGATTGAATGGTCATTTCGTTAATTGCATTCAAATGTTTGTCGTTAACATAGATTTCTAATAAATAAGGATTAGAATAATTCTCACTATTCATGATATCTTCCATAAAACGTTTAAAATCGTCGCGGTGAAAATGGGCATAAAAACCAATATTACCGGTATTGATACTCACGATATTAATCGCTTTATGGTAATAATAACGCAAATTACGTACCAAGGTACCATCTCCACCAATAATGAATAAATATTGAGGTGCGGTTTTATCTAAAATTCAACCATTTTTAATTAGAATTGATTTAATGTAGTGAGCGACTTTTTTAGAATTAGGGCGCTGATTAATCAGGACTTGGAATCGTTGCTTGTTTTGGTTTTTGGTCATACAACCCTCTTAAAAATATTTCAATGTCATTTGAATTGTAACCAATTAATAAACGTTGTGGACGAGAATTATGATACTGGATAATTATAGGACGAGACAATATTTGTGGATACAAAATTATTAGCTCAATCATCTCGCCAATTGTGTAATTGTTAATTTGACGACGCTTCTGTTGATGTTCTTTACTTCTGGTAGACAAAATATCATCAAATCCGTTTTCACTTAAAGACAATATATCCATGATCTCTTCAGGTTTTAATTTTTCTTTAAGTATGTTTTTCTTAATATAACTAATACAGTGACGGTCAAAGAAAGCCATAGCTAGTCTACATCCCAGACATCCAGGTGTTACGTATATCTTCAGACCATCCATAATGTTAACTCGGTTGTAAAATACCTTCTTACCTACTCCCAACTATTATATTAAAGCGGTTATAATCTATGTGGAAAAATGACCATACAAAAAGCGATATCTGGTATTCAACCATCTAACCAGATTACACTAGGAAATTACTTGGGCGCAATCAAACCACTAATTGAATTTCAGGATCAATATGAAATGTATATATTTGTTGCAGACTTGCATGCACTAAGTGCACAAACCTATGATCCTAAAACTTTGTACGAACATAAAATCAGTTTGATATCCACTTACATTGCCATGGGTCTAGATATTAAAAAAACGCACATTTTTTATCAATCCGAAGTATGAACTCATCTAGCATTGAATTGAATCTTGACGTGTAACACTAACATGGGGGAGTTATCGCGTATGACGCAATTTAAAGATAAAAGTAACAAACTAGTTGCACATAATGGTACTGAATATATCCCAGTCGGTTTGTTCGCTTATCCCATATTAATGGCTGCTGATATTTTGCTTTATGATGTTAATTATGTAATTGTGGGAGCTGATCAAAAGCAACACGTAGAGTTAACTAGAGATATAGCCTCAAGAATGAATTCACGTTACGGTAATATGTTTACGATACCACAACCATTGATTCCCAAACAAGGTGCACGAATCATGGATTTAGTTAGTCCACAACAAAAAATGTCTAAGTCTAGTATTAATAAAAATGGCACTATTTTTTTACTAGACTCACCCGAAATTGCATCTAAAAAAATTATGGGGGCCAAAACAGATTCACTTGATCAGGTAAAATATGATTCTACTAAACAACCTGGGATTAGTAATTTAATGGTAATTTACAGTTGTATCACAAACAAAACAATAGAATGAATTGAAAAACAATACAATGGTAAAAATTATGGCGTATTCAAAAAAGATTTAGCTTTAATCGTAAATAATTTCTTAAAGTCGTTTCAAGATAAATACTATTCGGCGCTCAAGCAATATCCCATATTTGCTAAACAAATTAAACTCAATGCCGAATATTGCGCAAGTATTTCTACTATCCGATTACAGCAAATTTATCAAAAAATAGGTTTAATAAAATAATGTCTAGTTATTCTCGCGAACATCAATTGGTAGATATTCCCAAAATTTTAGTAGTTTCTGATTTGGATGGTACTTTGCTAAAATCTAATAACACAATTTCCCAATCCACCATTGATGTCATCAAAAAATTCACTGATCGTGGTAATATTTTTTGCATTGCAACAGGCAGACCTAAGCGCGCAGCAATCAAATATTATGAGCAATTGAAATTAAATAGTCTATTAATAAATTACAATGGTTCATATATCACTAATCCTTCAAATCCAAAATTTACACCATTGAATTTGGGTTTTTCAAATGATATTCTCCGAAAAATTATGAATAACAAAAACATTTTAAAACATGTAAATAATATTTTAGTAGAAAATACCGAAGGAGATTTTATCTGAAAAAAACCCAAATCTGAAAAAGAAAGATTTGCTTTATTTAACCATTTTCACATCACGAGTAAATCTGATAAATATAGCTATATTAAACCAAAATTAGCTAACATTACTGCTGATGTCCATTCAATTTTGCTACACATTAAATCTGATAAATACATTGATGATTTATCTTACGAAATAAAATCTATTGCTAATACATTAATTGTTCGTCATTGAAATGTTATTGGTCTTGGCACAATCATTGAAATCAATAGTGTATTTTCATCAAAAGGGATGGCTTTAAAATATTTATCAAGTTACTATGGTATCCCATTAGAAAATTGTTTGGCCTTTGGCGATGGAGATAATGATGCAGAAATGTTACGTACTGCATTTTTTGGATTCGCAATGAAAAACGGTACTACAACCGCTAAATTATCAGCGCGCTATATGACTCAGCAAACCAATAACGAAGATGGTGTAGCTATTGAATTGAGAAAATTCTTTAATCTTTAATTCATAATGGATAGTCCGTTACGTGATTTAACACAAAAAAAAGTTATTAATAATATTTGAATTGCGGTATGAATTATTGCTGTAATTTATTCTGTTTTTACATTTATAGTTTTGATTTATTTAATTTTTGTTTTGCCTTCTGACGCTCTTGCTAACATGAATACTGACTATGCTGCACCTGATATCTATCCTAAAAGATTTGGTTTTTTTAATGTTAGTGTCACTGTAGATAATCATCCTGGAGAGCAATACCAAAACAATTGAACACATCCACACGTATGAAAAAACTGAACAATGTGATTATCATTATCAATGATTTTAATTACGTTATTATTTCTTGTTGTTCTATTAGGATATGCGCGCAGTCAAACTAGAAGTTGGTTTAATGTTAATAGCTACATTCGGATTATTCTGATTATGTTAATTAGCTCCATTACTATTTACATTCTAGGCGTTACTGCTATTCCACACGTTTCTCCCACTCATCCTATTGATGACGATGTTTATTGGGATCGAAATTGAGAATCATGAATTTTTAAGCATAATTACAATACCGATAAAGTATATAGTCTTTCTATTGGTGGTAGTTCACTTCTAGCGTTTGTCGTAATTGTGTCTTTTTATGCTACCGTTGATGCTAGTTTGGGTGTTTATGTTTCACTAAGTCGATACCGCGATTGAGTAAGGCATACTGAATTGTGATAATTATTTAATACTGATATGTAGATGTTTCAGCACATTTAGTGCTTGCTGGTGTAATTTAGAGTTAAAACTAGCAGTTAAATGACGATATACTACAATCGGTGTGTTTGGAGATGCTGTTTGACTAATGACTGCATTAGCTAAAACACACATGTGCGATACTAATCCCACAAGTTCTATTTGCTTGTATTTAGATGTTGTTAACAAAGTCATAAGTTTGCTAGCACCAAACGAAGATTTAGTAATAATCGTACCATATTTGGCATATTTCCTGACTTCACCATGTAATTGTCAACCCGCGCTGTTAACAATGGCGTGCTTAATTGGTAATTTCTTGCCTTCAATAGTATTTAAATATGCATCATCGTGCGTATCCATAGTAAAAAAAATATCATCATGATTCTTAATAAATAATTTAATCTTATTCACTATCCCTTTTTCTAATTTAACTGCTTTTTTAAATCCTAAACTACCATTAACAAAATCAGTTTGATAATCAACCACAATTAATAATTTTTTCATAATTCTTTGTTTCTATCGCAAAACCTTCTCTAAATATTGTGCTGTGTAAGAAATGTTTCTTTTAGTTAATAGTTGCTCTGGTGTGCCTGTAGCGACAATTTTTCCACCAGCTTCCCCACCATCAGGGCCTAAATCAATAATATAGTCTGCACATTTGATTAAATCTAAATTATGCTCAATCACAATAATGGTAGAACCATTGTCTACAATGCGATTAAGAACAGCAATCAAATTTTTAATGTCATGAGTGTGCAGACCAGTAGTTGGTTCGTCAAGAATAAGAATAGTATTTTTAGAAGCACGTTTTTGTAAAAATTTAGCTAATTTAATTCTTTGTGCCTCACCACCAGACAATTTATCAGCTGAGGTACCCATTTTTAAATATCCCAAACCCGTATCATTTAGTAGTTCTAATTTTTGTCTAATACTTGGGTGATTATCAAAAAATTTCAACGCTTCACTAACTGACATCTCCAACACATCATATATAGACTTACCTTTATATTTGATTGCCAATGTTTCTTCGTTATATTTTTTTCCGTGACATTCATCACATTTGATATAAACGTCTGGCAAAAAATGCATTTCAATCCGTATGACTCCATCGCCCCAACATTTTTCACATCTACCACCAGGTAAGTTGAATGAAAAACGTCCCTTATTGTACCCACGAGCACGCGACTCGGGTAGTGATGCAAATAACTCACGAATGTCATCAAACACACCAGTGTAAGTTGCGGGGTTACTTCGGGGTGTGCGACCAATTGGTTCTTGTGAAACCATAATTAGTTTATCAATGTCTTGAATGCCTGTAATATTTTTTAGTGGAGCGGGTTTAACAAACGGCATGAATAATATTTTTTGAATGTTCTTGGCTAATGTTTCGTTGATTAAAGTAGATTTACCAGATCCCGATACACCAGTTACAACAATAAATTTGCCAAGTGGGAAAGTTACGTCTATATTTTTTAAATTATTCCCCGAAGCACCTTTGATAACAATCTTTTGTCCGTTGCCTGCACGCCTAGACGAAGGTACGGGAATCGCTCACGTTCCTTTTAAATATTTGCCAGTGATTGAATTAGCGTTTTTCATCACTTCGTTAGGCGTACCAATCGCTACCACTTGACCACCATTTTCACCAGCTCCGGGTCCAATATCGATTAGATAATCAGCACTAAGCATTGTCTCTGTATCGTGTTCCACCACCAATAAAGTATTACCTAAATCACGCATTTTCTTTAAAGTATCAATCAATTTGGCGTTGTCCTTTTGATGCAAACCGATGGATGGCTCATCTAATACATATAAAATGCCTGTAAGTGATGATCCGATCTGCGTTGCCAAACGAATTCGTTGTGATTCACCACCACTTAAAGTGGCGGCAGAACGTGATAATGTTAAATAGCCAAGGCCGACATTATCTAAAAATGTTAATCGATCAATAATCTCTTTTAGTACCAATTTAGCTATTTGTGTTTGTTGCGTGGTCAAATTTAAATTTAGTAAAAAATCTATACACTCATTAATACCAAGCTCAGTAACTTCAATGATGTCTTTTTTATCAATCTTCACTGACAAAGCTGCAGGCGATAATTTTTTACCATGACATGCTTCGCACATTTTTTCAGACATGTATTTGGAGTAGTATTGACGCTGCATATCACTAGTGGTTTCTAAATGACGACGCTTGACTAATTCCAATACACCTTCGACATAATCAAATTTAGAATAACTATTACCACCACTAGAATGAAGTTGAATATCTATAGGTTCGTCAGATCCATACATAATTAAGTCCATTTCTTTTTTAGCGAATTGAAACAAAGGTTTATCTTTATCAATCTTATAATGTTTTAACATGACATTAAATCTTTGCCAATCTAATGAAGTAGTGTTAACGGTGTTTTTGAAATAATCTATACCACCTTCATTGATAGACAAATTTTTGTTGGGAATCATTTTATTTTCATCGGGTTCGTATGTAAAACCCAATCCTTTACATATTGGACACGCTCCGGTGGGCGCATTAAACGAAAATAATCTGGGTTCCATTTCGGGAATATTAAATCCACATACTTTACATGAATGAGATTGCGAATATAAAGTCTCTTTTTCGTTGTTTAAAATAATCACTTTGCCATTACCATATTTAATAGACGTCTCTAAAGCATCATTAATTCGCGAACGAGTTTCATGATCTTTGTGAGCAATAACACGGTCAACAATAATATCAATATTGTGAAATTTATTTTTTTCTAAATTAATTAATTCATCTAGCGAATAGTGTCTTCCGTCTATACGTACACGCAAAAATCCTTCACTGCGTAATTTATCTAACTCGTTTTTAAAAGTTCCCTTGGCACGATAAAATAATGGCGCTAAAATTTGAAGTTTATCATTTTCTTGAAAGTTATCTACAATTTTATCCAATATTTGCTTCGTAGTTAATGTTTCAATTAAACCATGTCCATTAGGACAATATGGTTGACCAATACGCGCAAATAGTAAACGTAAGTAATCATAAATTTCAGTTACTGTACCAACGGTAGAACGAGGATTATGAGTTGCGGATTTTTGATCTATCGAAATGGATGGTGACAAACCTTCAATAGCATCAACATCAGGTTTTTCATTACCACCCAAAAATTGTCGTGCATAAGATGAAAGCGATTCTAAATAACGCCTTTGACCTTCAGCATAAATAGTATCAAAAGCCAATGATGATTTACCTGAGCCTGATAAGCCCGTAATTACTACCATTTTATTCTTGGGAATAGTAACATTAATGTCTTTTAAATTATTTTCTTTTGCACCTTTTACAATTATTGCTTCTTGCATAGTTTGTTTACTACCCAGTCTAATACCAAATACAAGCGCACCAATTAGCGGGGTTAATAATTAAACACTATTAATTGATTTTATTGATAAAAACATACGCATAAAATAAAGAACATTTGCAGAACTTATTTATGCCGCAATATTATTAATTTTATTTAAAAAATCTTTATACGTTTTTTTATCGATAGAATTAATATTTTTATTAGTAATCATAGAAATAAAATTACCTTTTTTAGAAACATTACTGACATTTAGTGTTTTTGCGTAATTAACTCAAACACTGCGGAAACTACTATTATTAGTATCAAAATCTTTTGCCGAATGATCTACAAAGGAATTTATAACATTGGTAGATTTTTGTACAGCAAAATAATCTATAACTGTAACTGGTACACTTACGACTCCCGCTTCTACATCAGTAACAGTCACAATTACTATTCTAGAACTAGAACGATAGCCGTGCGCGATAATTTCGTTAATTTCACATAAATCATTAGCAAAAATTCTTTTGGTCTTTAAAATATTGTCAGTTACGGATTGAGGATGCTTAAAATTATCAATATTGTGCATCGTATTTACAATAGATTCATTTTGAGAGTAAGCAAGTAATTTTTGTTTTGTTTTTTCAAAGATTGGTTGATGATATGGGTACTGCTGATACAAAGGTATTGCAAGTATTGGCGCAAACATAAAATATATATCTTTAAAAAAGAGTTTATTGTCTTCAATAAAATGTGCCTGAATCTTGGAATAATCAAATTCTTGCTGATAATTGTTGTAATTGACATTAAAATTAATGTTTTCAAACGATGGTGATGTAATAATATTAATTGTTTTGTGTTTAGTAAAAAGATAATCACTTTTTACTTTCATTAATTTTATTATTTCCTCTTGTGCTAAAGGTGAAAATAAAGTTCGAAATTGCACTTCATTATCACGTTGACAAGGAAAATAACGGTCGAATTCTGGATTATCCATTGGTTCCATGTTTTTGTCTTTTTTGAAATACTTCTCTGCTTTATGCTCGCTTTTAAATTCGTTCATATTTTGAAAGTTTAATGATTCAGCAGCATTGGATTTAAAAAATAATTTAGTAGCTGTTCAATATCTAGGAGCGGGATTGGTGGTTGTTGCAATAATTACTTTTGGTGCCATATAAAAACTAGGTCGATTGTTTACGTAACGCATGCGTCTTACCATTACTGTCTTGCTGCCACGATAAACATGATCATACATTTCGGTTGATTTTGTTTTTAAAATAATGAATGGATTCGTTTTGAGATTCCCCGACATACAAAACAACACCGATGAATTCACATCATCTTTTAATCACTCGGTTCAATTGCCATAATCAGTTTCAGAAAAAAAGCGATTGAAATTAATAAGTGGATATGTTTGCTCAAAAATGCTAAATGTTAAATCACTATAGATATGATTTTTAATATCTGCTAATTGTTGAGATGCGGTAGTGAATTCTTTTAATCGCGTTTCTTGTAATTCTTGCAATTGACTGCGATTAATTAAATAGCTTTTTTTTACGCGTCAACTTAGTGCAAACAATACACTACCCACGCAAATACAAGCAGGACCAACACTATATCAGATGGTGTTTAGTGATGGTATTGGACCTAATACAGCCAGTAATATTAAAATAGCGCCAGCTACAGCTAGACATACACCAAAAATACGTAGTAAATTAATACCTATACGCGAACGATTTACCTCTTTATTTTCACGTAATATATTTTTATCTAAATCATAAATTTTATCAGCAGTTACGCGATTAGCACCAATATCAATTTTGGATTGTGCTGCAATTTTTTGATTAAAAACATCATTAACAATTTTGTCATTTTTAGCAATTAATGAATTGTTAAAATAATCAACAACATGCAATACTTCATTGTTGTATGAATTGTCTCGCATATTCTTAACTACCTACGATTTTATTCAACGCTCATTTTTAGATTTACGTCTTTTTTATCTTGTTCGCTAGCAGCAAATAATGCGAAACTATGTAAATGCATTGAAGATGCAATGACATTTGATGGTCACGCTTGAATTTCTTGATTAAATTGTAATGCAGTGGCATTATATAAACGCCTTGAAGCGGCAATCTCTCTCTCAATATAATCAGCAGAGCTCATTAAATCTCTAATGGTGTCAGTGGTTTTTAAATTAGGATAATTTTCAAATGTAGCTAATAGTCTAGATAAAGCACTAGATGATGCTTTATCTTGCTTAACTAAACCATCGGGATCATTAGGCGCAACATTAACATTACGTAATTTTGTAATATCAGTAAGCAACGATTTTTCAAATTTAATCGATGTTTGAGTAGCATCAACTAATTTGATTAATGTATCACGACGTTTTTTTAATTGCACATCAATGCCAGATACAGATTCATTAATTTTTTCTTGTTGTCGTTTAAAATAATTACCTTTTTGTACTTTTCAAACAGTAATGATAATGCCTCCAATGATAGTTAATCACAAAAAAACAAACATTAACCAGAAGGCAAATTTTGCACCGCCACCAATTGAAGCTTCTCGTTGAGTATTTACCACATTTGGATTAAATCCTTCTTTATCTTGTTGCGCGCTTTTTTCTCTTGTATCTAATAGCATATTTTCTCAAACTTAATTTAGAGATGATTATATATCATAACCTCATCACGCATCAACAAAACAAGATATAAATTCCAATTTATTTATGATCTAAAACGGACGAAAAAGCTGTTAAAAGTTTTTGATTAACCAACTTTATATTACATTTGTTCTTCACGAAGGATAAACAATTTTTCTGCATCCGTTCATAATCTATTTTATTTATCAAAGAAGCAATGTGTGCTGCAGCAATTTGAGGCTTCATTTTTTTAGGAATAATAATACCGTTCTTTTTACCATTCACTAAGAATCGTGCATTGCTATATGTATCTCTAACAATGATTGGTACACCTAGTGACATCGCTTCTAACAACGAATATGAAAAACCTTCAGTCCGTGAAGTGTTGATTGCAAATTTGACATCTTGATAAATATTTCGTAAATCTGTATCGGATGAATATGTACCGCGATATACAATATTGGGTTTATTAGATAAATCTTTAACCATTTCTCCACCACCCCACAACACCAATTGATACGGTGTTAATTTATGCAAATATTTCATTAGTTTAATTAAAAAACTAATATTTTTTTGTTGATTATCAATGCGACCACAATAAGCAATAATGGCCGGTTTATTACGTGATGGGACTGACAAATGAGTTTCATATCCCAAAGGAACATTGAAAAATTGAGCATGAGTCGTTGATTTAAACTTTTGTTTTATCTTGATCTTGTCATATTTGGTGTAACAAATGATTTTTCTAACATTAGCGATTGCTAATGCTGGTATACATTTATGAAAATATTTAATTCACCACAATGTGAGTTTAGCTCATTTATCGTTTGTAAAACAGCTATTGTCATAAAATGACACATCCATGTGCTGAATAAAAATTGTTTTATTTAAATTAAATTTGATTTTTTTAGCAAGATGAAATACCGAACAAACACAAAGGTCATATTGATTTTGCGCCATGAGTTTTGTGATTTGTTCACAACCGTGTCTAATACGTTTGAAATATTGTTTGATATTAAATTTATGTGAGTAGTTATTATTCTGATAGCAAGAATTCAAGATAATGTTCACATTCGGTATTGCGGGGCGAATGGGCGGCAGTTGATCATATTCTAAAGCAGCACAAATGCTGTATTCATCGATTTGTGCTTGTGGATAATTTTTGAGTAATAATTTAATGACATTAAAATGATATTTTTCAATACCACCAATTCGTGTATAAGGTAAATTACCTATCAATAAAATTCGCACCAATGAATTATCTTATAAAAAATTAAAACATTCATTACAAAGCCTTCTGTATTTTTGCTTTTTTAAAGCAAAAAGCAAGAACAACGTTACTTGATTGTTCTTGCTTTGATTTGGCGCGCTCGGAGAGATTCGAACTCCCGACAACAGGCTTAGAAGGCATGTGCTCTATCCAACTGAGCTACGAGCGCAAAATTATCGAGTAGGTGTTGATTATATGTTAAAAACACATCTTATTTTTTATGGTTATCGTTCTTAACTAACACAAAGTTATAAGCATTTTTGAGTATAATAAACACTTGATATGGATGTATGAGATCCTAGTTTCTACAAGTATCATATTTAAACATATCTTTAACGGGAAGTAGCTTAGCTTGGTAGAGCACCTGGTTTGGGACCAGGGGGTCGCAGGTTCGAATCCTGTCTTCCCGACCATGTGGCAGGGTATCTCAGTTGGTTAGAGAACTCGGCTCATACCCGAGGTGTCGTGAGTTCGAATCTCACCCCTGCTACCATGTATCGGAGCTTTAGCTCAATTGGTCAGAGCCCCCGACTCATAATCGGTTGGTTATAGGTTCGAGTCCTATAAGCTCCACCAGATATCCAAATTTTAGTAATTAAAGAGTCTAAATATGTAAATAAATCTGTGTATTTGTGACTCTTTTTTATTAATCATTTATTTTTGTCAACTGCTAAATTAATTATTCTCTAAATAAGTTCATATAATCGTTTGTAAATAATTTGTCTTTTCTTATTTTGTAATGTTAACACATAAATTTCAAGTAATCGATAAAAAACGGTATCAATATATTGGTTTGGAATTATTGCGTTTATTTTTTGCTATTTCAATTTTATTGAATCATTGTGCCGGCGATGCTGCCTGGGGGGGGGGATCAGCAGCATTGAATGGACATATTCTGCCATACTTACGCTGTGGCCGGATTTATGATCATTTCGGGATTTTTCATTGTAAATTCTTCTTCGCACTTAGGTAAAAGAATTTTCTCATCATTTAATACACTTTTTGTTTGGTGATTATTTGCAATATTTTTAGCATATTGTTGTTTTGGTTACAAACTTAATGGAGATAATTGGTACCAATATTTAGAATTTTCTAATTCCCAAAACCCAGTTATGCAGCATTGGTGATTTGTTGTTAGTTATTTCTTTGTGGTTTGTCTATCTAGCGCTATTAATAAATTATGTAAGGTTTTAAAATGATGATACTTATTAATTTTAATCTTTATGTTATGGGCTATCAATCGTTATATTGGTGAAGAAGTAAATTTCATGAATTTTGATATTTGAAAATCTATATTTTTCTTATCAATCATGTATATGATTGGTGCATTTATTCGACTTCATTTACTTACTAATACTAATAGTCCATTAAAAAATAGAATTTTTTTATGTGGTTCAGTATTAGCAATTAGTATTGTCATTTTATTTTATTGTGTTTTCTATAAAGGATCTTGAAGTCTAGGATATAACCAGTCATGAAGTACATGATATAACAATAATTTTATAAGTTTCTATGGAGAGTCATCCTCGTTGTCAGCATTAGCCTTTTGCTGTGGTTTATTTGTTATTTTCTATTTTATTAGACCCAAGAGCAAAATATTATTATTCATATTTTCTTGATCGGGCAAAATATCTTTGGGTGTATATTTATTGCACAAAACGGTGAGTATCGTTCTCTACCAAAATATTCATATGAACTATAGTGTGGCTTTTTGCATGACAGTACTAATTTTGACTATTCTATTTTCCATCATTGTTAGCCTACTACTTCAATATGTCATTAACAAATTTAGCAGAACTGCATTAGTTCTAACTAACAAAATCCAATAAATACTACAAATTTATCTCTTACACCCATAATTTGTTTACCTAAATAATTAATGAATATTTGAATATCGCAGAACGTATACTATTTTTTAGCCAAAACACTTCTTGCAAAATCACTAGCAATTTGTTTGGCTTCATTTAATTGTGAACTAGACGGTGCAAAACGTATTTGAATATTTTTTTCGTAAAGCCTTAAATTAAGATCCTTTGCAATATTCATCAGTATTTTTTGGGCTTCACCGCTTCAACCGTATGAACCAAAAATCAAGACTGGTTTTTGCTGATTGCAAATTACATCAATACTAGTTAATAATTTAGTGATGGGTGGTACAGCATTTTTATTCAATGTGGGGCTACCGAGACAAAAGGCCATAGAAGTATTGATTAATTGATTTAATGTTGATTGGTCAATAATATTGGCATCATAAGTATCAACAACGATACTTTTATTTACAGATTGGATACCCTCTTTGATTGCACGAGCAATTTGTTTAGTATACCCATAGGCTGAGGCGTAAAAAACAGGAATACGAGATTGAATGGACTCAATTTTACTTCATGTTCGGTATGATTCAAAAACATATCTATACAATCCGTTGCGTGTAAGAATTGGTCCGTGACTTGGACATACAAATTGATAATCAAATTGGCTCAACTTGTCTAGCCCATCATTTACATATTTTTTAAATGGGCTAAAAATTACGTCATAGTAATAATACATTGCCTGCTTGTATGCTTCTAGATAAGCAACGCTACTGTCAAGCATTGTGGGTTCACAATAATGCGCGCCTAGAAAATCACATGTAAAAATAACCTTGTCCTCTTCTATTGCAGTGAACATCGAATCTGGTCAATGTAAGAAAGGAGCATTAATGAATTTAAGTGTTTTATTTCCTAAAGATAAACTTTCACCATCTTTGACAATATGAGGTTGAATCGGTAAATTAGTGATTTCTTTCAAAAAAACACCGCTCGCTTGGGAGCAATATATTTGAATGTTCGGTATTTGAGTAATTAATTCTTTTAGTGCACCAGTATGATCTGGTTCGCAATGATTCACAATTAAATAATCAATTTTATTTAAAGGTACGATTTGTTTAATATTATCAAAAAATTGTTTCGTAAATCTCTCGTGACAACCATCAATTAATGCTATTTTCTTTGTGCCACGTACTAGATACGAATTATACGAAGTGCCATATTCCGTTCGCATGACAATATCAAAAATCCGCATGTTGGGGTTTAACACACCAACCGAATAAATATTGTCCACTATTTTAAACATAATTATTCTTTGACGAATTGACTTTTATCTGCTCCACAAATTGGACAACTATAATCTGCGGGTAAAGCATCAAATGATTTAGCTTCTTTTGCTTCATCATAGATGTATCCACACAAAATGCATTTATATTTAGCCATAATTAATACCTTTAAAACACTGTTATTCCTTCCTTGAAACATTATAAGATAGCGGAAATGAATTAATACACTTTTGCATTAATGTAATTTCAAATTATTGAAATCGTAATATAATCCACAATATTCCATGAATACTCAAGGATTCATATTATTTATATTTAGTATCTGCGCTGCAGGGATATTGATCTTAATTTATCCAAAATACTTACACAGATACTTCCAAAAGTATTTGATTGTTTTGATTCTAGGAGCAATTACTCTTGCCTATGTTTTCTTTGGAAGATTTTTACCAATATTTATTGAATTAATTGATCCCAAAAACGCTCCAGACCCCAAAATCCAAACACGCGTTAGTAACATGTTATCTTTGGATATGTGCCCTTTCATGGCCCTTTGCTTTCCATTATTAATGATTCTAGACAAAAAACGCAAATACTTGATAATCATGGCACCATTCGCTTTTTTTGGTGGTGCTATTAGTATTTTTGGTGCTTCATTTAGTGACTTTGAACACGGATTAAATCCCGCAAGTATTACGTGATCATACATTTTTGTTGGAAATAAAGTAGATCATTTATTTTTCATGATGCATTTTGCTTTGTTGCTTAATGCCACTATCATTATGTGCTCTACGCGTTATTACTGGCAACGCATGGTAATCGGTGGAACTATATGATGTGTGGCGTTTTTTATTTATGCTATCTTGTTTGCATATTCAATTGGTATCCAAGTTCATGCTTTTGGAGTTGTTAAGGATGATTGACTTCCGGGTAGTGGTCAATTTGGTGCTGTTGCTGAAGTCACAAACACTACTTATCCTTGATCCATGATTATTGGTTATGTCTTTTTTGGTGGTATTATCGGATTGGTTGGTATGGGTTTTAACTACATCAAAAAAATACCGTGATATGCAAAATTAAAGTACGACTTTAATCTAAAAAAGTAAATTATTTAATATTGCAAAAAATGAGTGATATTTTTCTTGTAAATTTTATTAATAGTGTTATAGTTATCGTTATCTAAAAAATATCACTCATTTTTAACACAAAACTATGGTACGAGTAGTCAAGCGTGACGGTAGTAAAGTCACATTCCATGAATCTAAAATAACTGAAGCTTTAATAAAAGCAATATCTGGCACGGGTAGTACGATTGGTGTTAACGAAATCGCCAAATTAAAAGAATTAATTGTTAGTAAAATTTACGAAACTAAGCAACGCGAATTGTCTGTAGAAGAAATTCAAGATATTGTTGTTCGTACTATAAATATCAAAGGCCATCACAAATTGGCTAGAGCCTACGATAGTTATCGTCGCGAACGCACTAGACAACGTGAATTAAAATCAGAAATCATGCAGGTTATCAATAAAATTGGTGTGGAAACAGACCGAGATAATGCAAATGTTGGTAATAACTTCTCCGCTAAATTATTACGAATTGCATCTGAAGCCAATAAATGGCATGTTCTGTTAAAAATATTACCCAAGGATATGGCTACTGCTCACGAAATGGGAGATGTATACATTCACGATTTAGATAGCTACAATTTAACACTAAATTGTTTGCATATTCCTACTAAAAAAATGTTAACTGAAGGGTTTAACACTGGCTATGGTACCATTAATCCCCCCAAACACATAGAAGTTGCCGCTGAATTATTATGTATTATTTTACAAGCCACTCAAAATGATATGTTTGGTGGACAATCTCATCCTAATTTTGATAACGATTTGGCCCCATTTGTGCGTTTATCGCGCAAAGAAATCATCAAAAAATTTAAAGAACTAAAAATCCCTAAAAAGGCATTTGATGCTCAAGTAAATAACGAACTTATTAAAAAAGTTAATCAAGCTATGCAAGCTGTGGTTTATAACCTTAATACTATGCACTCCCGCGCAGGATCACAAGTCCCTTTTTCATCCATCAATATTGGCTTACCCGATTCACCCGAATCTGCTATGATTTGTCAATCTTTTTTAGAACAATATCTCAAAGGCATGGGTCAAGGGGAACAACCCATTTTCCCCAACATTATTTTCCGTGTCAAAAAAGGTGTTAATCGCGAACCCAATGACCCTTATTACTATTTATTTCAAATTGCTTGTCACGTTTCGTCACAACGTATGAATCCAACTTTTATGAATATTGATGCCGACTTTAATAAAGAATACTATGATCGTGGTTATATACCAGCTACCATGGGTTGTCGAACATACATCATGTCTAATGTGAATGGGGAGCCAGGAGTAGAAGGGAGAGGCAACAATGCCCCTGCTACTATCAATTTACCAAGAATTGCTATTTTAGCTAAAGGTGACATTAATAAATTTTTTAGATTATTTGACAAAAGAATTGCTTTTGCTAAAGATCAATTAATTCACCGCCACAAAACATTAATTAAATTAAAAGTAAAAGATTTACCATTTGTAGCTGGTCAACGTCTCATGAAAGGATCAGAAAAATTGGGTCTAGATGACTCAATTGAACCGATTATGAAAAATGGTACTTGGGGAATCGGTTTTATTGGTTTAGCCGAGACATTAAAATCTCTAATCAATCAACACCACGGCGAAAGTCCCCAAGCTCAAGAATTGGGTTTAAAAATTATTGGCCATTTAAGACAACGTTGTGATGAATACAAAGCAAAATATAAAATGAATTTTAGTTGCTACGCTACTCCTGCCGAAGGTTTGAGCGGTAAATTCACAAAAATGGACGTTAAACAATTTGGTCCGATTGAATGGGTAAATACTAAGGGTTTTTACACCAATTCTTTCCACGTGCCAGTTGATCATCCTATTTCTTATGCTGATAAAATCGCGCTTGAAGCACCTTATCACAAGTTGTGCAATGGTGGCCATATTTCTTATGTTGAGTTTGATGACTATCCTTCGGGTGAACAAATTGAAAAAATTATTCGTTGAGCATATACCAAAACTAACATCAACTATATGGGAATTAATTTTCATATTCGTTATTGTCGCGATTGTGCTGCCAAAGCCAATCGTGAACGTGCCAATATTCATCTAAAATAAAATTTATATGAAAATTAAATTATCTGGTATCTCTCCCCAAAGTTTAGTGAATGGTGAGGGTTTAAGAAAAATCTTTTTTTCACAAGGTTGCTCGCATCGTTGTGACAAATGTTTCAATCCCGAGACGTGACCCTTTGATGGTGGAAAAGTATTTGATATTGATGAATTAGTTGATGACTTGAAAAATCAAACCTATTTAGATGGTGTAACATTTTCTGGTGGTGACCCCATGGACCAATCAAACGCTTTTGCTGAATTAGCTTATAAAATTAAAACAAAATTAAATATGAATATTTGGTGCTATACCGGTTATACATGGGAAGAGCTACTAATAAAATCACATAAAGATATATCCATTAAGAATTTGTTAAAAAATATTGATGTATTAATTGATGGTCCGTTTATCAATAAATTAAAATCAGCTCAATCGAAATATCGCGGCTCTACTAATCAACGATTAATTGACGTTAGTCAATCGTTGAAATTGGGACGTTTGATTTTATATGTTTTAAAATAAGATAGTAAATTGTAATTCCCACATTTAATAAGCGCACTATGGTATATGTATATATAATTACAATTCATATCATTAAATCGTCTTTTTAGTCTTAACGTGCCTAGTCATTTAATTAAAAATCAAGTAAGAAATTTTAACCAGATTTCTATTTCCAAAAAGGAAGGTACCATTACCAAAACGTCTTCATTATTAAAGAAATTTATTGATGAAATTAAATGGATGTTATATGCATCTAAAGTTATTCCCCAACATATTCCTCAAATTGTATCTTATTCACTAAACTCTTCGGCATTATTTCTCAAATATAAATTTATCCCAGTTGATACTTTACATTATTCTTTTGTATTTAATAAAGGTAAAACCGATTGAAATTACGTAATTGAAAAGTACCAAGAATTGATTCACAATATGAGTAATATCCATCCTACTAAATTTAATTACAATAATGTTAGAAAACAATTAATACAAATGTATATACAAAAAACGATTGATCGCCTCACCGAAATTTCTATCCAAAGTAAATTTGCACCTTTTTTTATTAATGACCACGTAATCATTAACCAAAAAAAATATCCAAGTTTAAAAAGAATTTTATTATGATTTGAGAATCAATCTAAATTAATAAATAAAAAACATAGTAGTAATTTGATTAAGTCTATATGTACGCCACGACTAGAAAATTACACATTCTTCCATGGTGACTTATGTTTTTCCAACGTTTTTATAGATGAAAACGCAGATAAAATATATTGCATTGATCCCCGAGGAAGTTTCGGTAATAGCAAGATTTATGGCGATAAGCTTTTTGAATATGCCAAAATTTATGAATCAGTAGATGGTTTATATGATTTTGTTATTGAAGATAAATTTTTACTAAAATTTAATGGTAATGTATTCCATTACAAATTGTTATCCAACTTTAACACCACTAAAATTGGCATTATATTCACTAGATTATTCCCTAAACAATTTGCAGAAGAAATAGCCCTCATTGAATCACTACAATTTTTATGTATGATCCCTTGGCACTCTGACCATTATCGTCGACAACTTATTTTTATATGCTTAGGAATTACAAGGTTCTGAAATATAATTAAAAAAGAATGAAAATAATCGTAACCGCGGCAGGTGGTGGTTCACGTTTTGTACTCCAAGGTATAAAAACACCTAAATATAAAATTATTGCCAACAAGCACAGTCTATTGTATTGATCAATGATGTCGCTAAAGACATTTTTTCATGAAGATTTTATTTTTATTTTTAATAAGAAAACTTATGATGAAGCGTTTGTAAAGAGCGAGTTAAAAAAAATAAAAATAAAAAAATATCAAATTATTCAATTACCAAAAGTAACCGATGGCCAAGCAACTACGGTAATGCAAGCAGATAAATTTATTGATGATAATGAAAGTATTTTAATATACAACATCGATACTTGTGTTAAACCGAACATTATTAACCGTAGTATTTTAAAATATGATGGCAATGTCACAACCGCCCAAATGAAAGGAGACCATTGAAGTTTTGTTAAAATCAATCGACAAGGTTTCGCAACACAAGTTACTGAAAAAAGGAGAATTTCACCTCATTGTTCGGTGGGTTCTTATTATTTTAAAAGATATGACGATTTTAAATTTATCTATAAAAAATATATAAACGAAATAAAAAAAGTATATCGTGAGGCATATATTGCACCTATGTACCAATATTTGATTAATCGAGACAAAAAGGTAAATATTCTTTGTATGAATAAATCGGATATTATCTCACTAGGAACTCCCGACGAAGTAATAAAATTTGATAAAAACTATTTATCTCACAATAGTTAATAAGACGAATTAAGTTTAATTAACGTGGCATTTTGTGGTGTTTGCAAAATAAGTATAGGATCCTTTTTGGGGTCAAAGTAATATTTCATTAAACGCCCCACTCATGAATGCGAAATAATTAAAATAGTTTTATTTGGATATTTTTTGATTAAATCTCGTATTGTTGGGACAACGCGTTTGTAATACATATTTTGAATTTTTTCTACATTCAAGCCTAGATCCGAATTTAAATCTCACAAACTGATCGCGCGTTTATCGTTGATATCAGTAGCGTGTCCTTCCAATTTGCCAAATGATCTCTCAATTAATCTAACATCAATTGCATAGGGAATATTGTGCTTTGTATTAATAGTTTTTGCTAAATTAACACATCTTTGGCTTGGTGAACAAATAATGAAATCAATTCCGTATTTTTTAATATCATTACACAATAAGCGCGACTGTTTTATCCCGTTTTTGGAAAGTGGTGCTTCAATTTGACCAGCTCATTTGTTTAATTTATTGAATGTAGTTTCGGGGTGTCTAACGAAGTAAAAAGTAGTCATTAAATTAATATTATATAATGGAAACCGATGTTTTATTCTCGCACTAAAGATCTCCGCGCTAAAATTATTTTTATATGAAAAAGCGCCAATATCGTATTGGGTGGATTGTTATCTATTTTTTCGTTATTTACATTTTTAAATATAGGGTTACATACATTAACACTACCCGGTGATAGTACATTGGGAAATATATCTATCAACTTATATATTTCGATCGGTTTAATTGCTGTGAATATTATTTTTTTTACTTTTTTACGATGTAAAATTCGTAAATCATATGTAAACGAATTATTGGAAATAGTCTCTACTACGGTGATGCCAAAAAAATTACCCAAAGTAGTTTATGTGTACACTACACACAACGATTTCATGCCCGCTAGACTGCTACAAAATTGTCAACAAACTTATAGTAATTATGAAGTGTGAATATCTGATGGCTCAGACAAACCACAAATTATCAATGAGATAAAAACTTTTGCCACAAAACATTCTATTCATTTGCACCAAATGCATCGTAGCAGCATCAGTAAATCTGACAATCTAAATCATTTTTTAAAATATTCTAATGCTAAATTTGATTATTTATTAATTGCAGATGCTGATGAATCTTTTGACATCAATACCGTACAATGTAACATTCGCTTTTTTTATAGTAACCGTTTTGAAAGATTAGCTTTTGTTACCCCAATGAATCAATGTTACAAGACGAGTAATATCTATACTAATGTTTGCCGCTGTTTAGATAATAATACCATGTTCTTGCGCGATTCAATGAAATCGGTGTTACATAAAGACTATTCTAATTTATATAGTGCTTCTTCTTTGATTTCTGGGAATTTTTTAAAGTATATTGGTAATAAATTCCCTGATACTGTACTTGAAGATTATTATACCGAGAACACCGCAGCATTGCACGGCTGAACAGGAATTATTTCCCCATTAACCGTGTGCACGCAGCAATACGACGCCAATATAAAAACTCATTTTTCACGCATTTCGCGCATTACCGAATCAGTATTATTTTTAAGAAAGCATAATACTTTTGAAAAATATAATGAAAAATACGAAAAATGATTTAATCGTAGTATTTTATTATTATTCAGTCCTTTTCTAGGATTCGCAGGTACATTGATAATTAGTGTTCTTGTTTGATTCGTTTGCATTGATGCACAAGTAATTTTTGCAGACTGATTTTTTCTAACCACCGTTATTGTGTGCGGTTGCACTGCTGTTTTGTTAGGAATCTTTGCAGGATTTGATTATGGTAAAATTAATGGTTCATCATTCTTGTTTTTCCCATTCTTTATGGCGCTATATGTGTTTTCGCTCATCAACTACTTTCTTCGCTCTTGATGAAAAGTTATTGTTTTAAAAAAACAGCCAGTTTTTAATGTCACAAACAAACGTCTGGTAAAGGTTAAATTTTGATCTGCTTTTAATAAGATTAAATGAGATTTAATAGTATTTATTGTGTTGGCTGGTGTCCTTGCCGCTATTGATGTTCCATGAATCACTTTTTTATGAAATATGTCAAATTTATTATTGATTTTTATAATACTAAACACATACCTAGGAATATTTGTATTATCGGCGCTTGCCACCATTATTTTATATTTATTGTCATTTATAAAATTTAATAAATATGATCCATCCCAATTTATTCATTATAAAAACGCTTATGTTCAATCGTCGAAAATTAAAGATGCTTTCTATCAAGCACACCCAGAGTATTTCCGCGTTTGCTAATATTAGTTTATGCAAATAAATGACACGCTACAAACATTACTAAAACGTTGCTCGGTTCGTAATTACTTACCACAAATGATTGAACCCGACAAAATTCAAAAATTGAAACAAGTTATCAATAACGCACCAACTTCCATGAACATTCAATCATTTAGCGCAGTATTTATTACGAATAAAGCAATCAAACATCAAATGATGCTGTGAAATTGGCAACAATCACATATTGATCAAGCACCTTTGTTAGTAATTTTTTTTGCGGATGTTAATCGTTTGATTGCTGCACAACAAATGCATCATTTACCCGATACCACTCATCAATGGGATCAATACATTACCGGTACAATTGATGCAACAATCGCTTGCACTCAAGCCATGGACGCAGCAATCAATATGGGTTTGGGAACTTGTTTTATTGGCGGCTTAAGACGTTTCGCTAGTCAAATAAATCAAACATTAAATGTTAATGGTACGGCCATACCTGTTGTCGCTATGACTTTTGGTCATTCAACTGAGCCCGGCACACATCGTCCCAAAGTAAACAAATGTTATGATGAACTATACAATAATGAATTGTTAATCAAAGAATTGCACGAATACGATGAACAATCCAAAATTTATTATGACCAAGTATACAAAAAGAATATTAGTTGATCATTAGCTAGTGCGAAGGCTGTACAAAAAATGGACAGTCAATCAACATTAACTGAATTAAAAAAGATTTGAGAAATTCAATAAAATAATTATTTGATTTCCAAAATTGGCGTATTGGCAACAACCGTCTTGTCAGAAACTAATTGATTTATTTGTTTATTAGCGCTATATTCGTCGTTAATTACAACAACAGGAGTGATGGAATCGTAACCCATTTTTTTAATTTCTGCTATATCTACAGTCATAATTGATGCCCCGGATTTGACATGATCGCCAGTTTTAGCTATGATATTAAAAACTTTCAATGGTGCACCAGGATCGCGTTTAGTATTAATATTAACTGTGTCCAAACCGATGTGGACTAATATTTGTATACCCGATTTGCTTTTAATTGAATAGGCATGACCTGTCTCAGCAATTAAAATAATTTCACCATCAATCGGAGCCACAAAGTTGCCATCACTAGGATATATAGCAAATCCCTTCCCAACCATATTTTGACTAAAGGTCTCATCTTTCACTTTGTTGGTAGAAACCACTTCACCGCTTACTGGTGCTACCACAATTAATGATTTGGTTTCTTTTGAACCAAATAATTTACTCAAAAAACCCATAATTTTATTTCTCCGTCTTTTACTACTATTGCATTAATTGTACTACCAAATTAACTTAATAATGTCAATAAAATATTGCGATAAGTTATATGTATTTTATTTAGCATTCAGCAAAGATAAAGTCATGTCAATATTTTTTAATAATTGTATTTTACCAACTACATAAAATAGCATATTCATTTGTGGCCCGTGTTCTTTGGCAATCGCAACAAAACGTAGCGGAAAATATAATGCTTTTTTATCCAAATCTGTTTTACTTTTGACATCAAGAACGATATTGTCTGCGTTAGACAAAGTAATCTCTGTATATAACGACAAAACTTCTTTTAATGCTTTGATGCATTTGATAAATGTATTGCGGTCTACTACATTTATGGCCGTAGTTAAGGTTTCTTTGTTAATTTGCGTAGATAAAAAATTTTTAATGATTAAATTGTTGATTTCGCGGGCATAGGAAATTTGATCTTTAAATAATAATAAGACTTGATCTAATTTATCTTGCAAAACATTTAATGAATCGTCCACATATTCTTTAATCCACGTTAAGTAAATATCTTTACTCATAGTCTTAATATATTGATTTGATAATCACAACAATTTCCGTTGGTCAAAAAATGCTGGTGCTTTAGCTATACGATCAATATCAAAATGACGGATCATTTCATGAATGCTTAATACTTCTTTACCGTTGGGCATAGACCATCCCAAAAGTGCCAAGAAATTGATAAGTGCTTCTGGGACATAACCATCGTTTTTATAATCGTCAATAAACTGTTTTAATAATAAATTTCTTTTGGATAATTTTTTGCCCGTTTCATCATTGATGACAGATAAATGACCATATTGAATTGGTTGAGTATCAAATCCCAGCGCTTTTTTAATGGCGATTTGATATGGTGTATTAGACAAATGTTCCTCGCCCCGCAGGACATGGGTAATTTTCATATTAAAATCATCAACTACCACCGCGAAGTTGTACATCGGCATTCCATCCGATTTTAAAATAACCGGATCTGTAAGAGCAGAAGTAGGTATAGCCATATCACCACGAATGAGATCATGTCACTTTATAACTGAATTATCAGGCATCTTTAAACGAATTGCTGCGGGAGTGTTGTGTTTAATTTTTTGCGAAATTTCTTCGGGGGTGAGTCGCAAGCAAACGCGATTATATTTTGGTGTCAATCCGTGAGTTAGCGCATATTCTCTTTGTTTTTGTAAATCTTCTTTAGTGCAGAAACAATAGTATGCCTTATTTTGTTTAACTAAATCCAACGCTAACGTTTGGTATCGTTGTAAATCGGCGGATTGGATATATGGTGGTGTATTACCGGGGTTACGAATCGATTCATCTGGCGGAATATGCAATCACATTAAGTTGTCCAGTTGCGAATCTATTCCTCCCTGCACATTTCTTTTAGTGTCTGTATCTTCAATACGAACTATAAAAGTACCGTCATGGTGTTTGGCAAATAAATAATTAAATAATGCCGTCCTTGCACCACCGATATGAAAATGTCCAGTCGGAGATGGTGCGTATCTAGTCCTAACCTTACTTTCTGACATACTTATTATTTGTTAATATTTCCACAATAGATCCACCCGAACCAGAAATAAAGCGCAATCCAGGATCCATATGATTATAAATGGTTTGTAATTTTGGATTTATGCGAAATGCATATGTTTGCAAATCGTTGTATACATGTTGCGACAATGGTCTGTTATTGAGCAAGTGATCATAGCATTTTGCAAAATTAACGCAAGAAACATATCGAGTATTCCGAGTCAATAAATCAAACACGTTTTTTGAAGACACTTTTTGATTAGTTAAATGTAGTCTGTATAGAGGTGTGGTTTTGACTCATGGTGACACTCTGTCACCATAACATTCCACCAAAGCCTTATCATATCCGTGCAAAAAAAACGGAATGTCACTGCCGCAATGTAATGCAATGTGTTTCATATCTAAAGTTTGAACATTAATTTTATTTTTGCGACACAATCACTTCACGACACATGCTGCATCAGTAGCGCTACCACCAATCCCCGACATTAGCGGTATATTTTTATGTATAACGATGTCAATATTGGTATTTATGTGGTATCGCTGTTGCATATATTGAATACTTTTTTTTACACAGCAATCATCAATAAATAAGCGCTTATGACCAACATAATATTTAATAACTAAATTTTTACTATTTTTGATAATGACTGTATCGTATATTTTTTTATTTAAGACAAATAATCCTTTAATTCGGTGTTTATTATTGAATGAATACGATTTATAAACTTTTAAAATAAAAGTAATTTTGCTATAGGCTTTATTTATTGATGACATGTGGTTCGAACTTTTGATATAGTTGGTGCATTAAATTTACAGCAATATTTTCGGCGCGAATTTTATAATCAAATTTTAAATGATCAAAAACATCTTTAATTAATTTTTTGTCATATCAAAGTTTTAAATTATTCCATAGCGTTTGCCGTTTAGCCATAAAACAACGTCTAAGAAATAAAGCAAACTTGTCATCTCAAAATTTATCGGTTTTTACTATGCGCACCACTGTAGAATCTACTTGGGGTTGAGGATAAAAATTGGTGGCAGATACATTAAGAATTTTTTCAACACTAGCATAATATTGAACTAGTATAGTAAAAGCATTGTATTGATGCGTACTCACATGTGCCATGATGCGTTCGGCCATTTCGGTTTGAACCATTAAATATGCCGAATGAATATTAGTCGTTTGTAAAAATTTAAGAATAATTTGAGAACTGATTATGTAGGGTATATTGGCTACCAATATAACATTGGCAGAAGATTTGCAAATAATAAATCAATCTAATTTCAGTGCATCATGTGTGATGATGGTTAAATGCGGAGACACATAATTTTTACGCAAAACTACACTTAAACGCTTGTCAATTTCAATAGCTATTACTGGTATATTTAATGTTAATAATTGTTGAGTAAGAACGCCTAGCCCTGGTCCTATTTCTAAAATAGCGTCAACATGATGCAAGTCTAAATTAGTAATAATCTGCTCACATATTTTTGGATTATTGATAAAATTTTGTCCCAATTTTTTTGAAGGGTAGATATTATACTTTTGAAGTATTGTCTGTATGGTCATAGGGGCCATAAAATCGATGTTTAAGTAATACCCAAAGCCGCTAACCGTGAGGCTGTTTTACTCCCGCCCGATTTACGACGATGTAATATTATTCGGTGAATAATATAAGATTGAGCGACAGAAAAAAGCGAGTTCAAAAACCAATAAACACCCACACCGGCCGCTGAAAAAGCCACAATTGCTCCCATGGCGATAGCAAAAACATTTTGTATCATACGCGTTTTTTTCTGTTGCTTTTCGCCTTTACCACTAGTGGCACTAGCATCGCGATTACGTTGTCGCGCTCAAATTTGGGGTAACTTCATTGAAGCGTATTGTGCTGGTACGACAATCAATAAGAAGAAAATGTAAACTCACCCACCAGAAGTAAAAGAAGAAAATAAGGCGGTTAATGGTGTGGTGGCAAAATTTCACATACCAAATAAAGTCGTTGCTTTTAATGGTCGAGCGATCGTAACTACACGATAAATAATTAAAAATATCGGTAATGTAATAAACATTTGCTCAAAAGCGGCAAAAGGCTTAATTTTATATTTTCGATATAACTGCATAGTTTCTTGCTGTTTTTTCTGCTTGGAAGCGGGGTCTTTGAGATCTTTATATTTGGCATTAATTTCGGCCATTTTCCCTTGCACTTCTGACATTTTCTCGTTTTGCAACGAAGATCTTAACGTTGCCGCCCCAGTTAATATTCGAATAATAGTTAATAAAACAAAAATAGACATTAATGCATTTAATCCGCCAACTCAATTACTTGTAGCATACATTAAATTTAATACCAATCATGCGCCCGGAAAAACAAAGATGCCATAAAACGGTCCATAACTCATGTCCCAATTAGAAAATGTGTGGTATTGCGACGATTGATTAGCAGTTAAATCGTAACGTCAATCGCCCGTTGTCCCAAATGGAAAGCCAAATTCTAGTCCCCCGCCAACATGCGGATCTACTGCAACAGTACCATCTCACATGGACTGAAAACACCCCCAAAGACCCATAATCATTAGAAAAGCAAATAGTGCCAACTTAAATCATTTTCAAAATAATTTAACACCTTGTCTAGCCCTATTTACTTTGGTGGGCGCTTTAGCTCAAAACGGGCTAATGACATCATCGCCAGTAGTATTTTTAAAAGAAAAAACAGGTTTTACACTCATGAAAAATAAGAGACTTTATTGTATAGCATTATACAAATCTATAAAGAGTTTTTTGTTTTCTTGATACGTGTTACCTTGATAAGCTTCTTTTACAATTACCACTATATCTACATGATTAGATGTGAGAATATCTTGCATCATCATACGAACTTGTCGTTTAATTTTGTTACGTAGAACAGCTGTTTTGTATTTTTTCTTACTAACCGCTAATCCACAACGCGTTTGAACCAGTTTGTTGGGAATGTATTTAAATTTAAAAACGCTGTTACTAATGCTTTTAGTGTTTTTACTATTCACTACACGATCAAAACATTTTGTCGCTTTTAAAATAATAACGCTACGCTTATTTTTCATCAGAAACGGTGAGTTTATGACGGCCCTTGTGCATACGACGTTTAATTACTTGTCTACCTTTGCTAGTGCCTGTACGCGATAAAAATCCATGTTTTTTAGCACGTCTTGCTTTGTTGGGTTGATAAGTACGTTTCATAATATTTAATTAATAAGATAATTAACAATAATAAACTATTAAAATGATTTTACAAGGTTTTTTAATATTTTTAGTATTATAGATATCCCACGTGTCATGAGCTCAAACGTAGAAAAACAGTTAGTCCAAAGCGCGTTAGTCGAAACTAAAAAAGTATTAAAATCAGCCATTAATAATGAGCCGTTTTGAAATGAATTTGTATCCACTATCAACTTAAAAGAAATAACCGGTGGAAACATTCAATTAGAAGCTAAAAATTTATTTGCCGCACAAGTGCTAAATAATGAATTTGCTAGTGCTTTCGCTAAAACTATTAACAGTATTTTAAATACCAAATTTAATATCGTCTTTGTAGCTAAAAATCTTGTAACTGTCCCAAACGTTTCTACTACTCAATCACAAAACTCACCAACAGCAATAGGCATAAACAAACATTATCGATTTGATAATTTAGTAATCGCTGAATTTAATAAAACAGCTTACAATGCTGTGCAAAGTTTATTAAAAAAGACATATTGAAATCCAATATTAATTAGTGGTGGAGTGGGACTAGGTAAAACACATTTATTACACGCGATTGGACAAGAATTTATTCAAAATTTTCCCAATAAAAAAGTTCGCTATGTAACTGCCGACGAATTTATTCGTGGTGTATATAACTCGTTGAACAATCAAAAACTTATTGAAGAATTGAAAGATAAATATCAAAGTTACGATTTACTGTTAATGGATGATATTCAATTTCTAGCCAACAAAGATAAGGCTAATGAAATTTTATTTCACATTTTTAATCACAACATCAATAATGGACAAATCATTATTATGACTTCTGATAAACCAATAAATCAATTGAACAACTTTGAAGATCGCATGCGTTCAAGATTTAACTCGGGGTTAGTAGTGCACATTAAAAATCCCGATATCAATACAATGCGACAAATTCTCGAAACCAAAATACAACAAGAAGCGCCAAATTTCAACTTCACCAAAGATGCTATTAACTATATTATCAACCGTAATAGTCGTGATATTAGAAGTTTAGAAGGACATTTAAATCAAATAATGTTCTATGCTTTGAATAATTTACCTTCACAAGCTGTTATTGATAGTAGTGTCGTAACCAAAAATCTAGCTGGTGAATCACAAATGAAACTAACACGTTATGGTTATGATGCAGACCCAGACGTTGTGATAACCGCCGTTTGTAGTGCATATGGGGTTGATGTAGATTCTGTAAAATCAAAAATTCGCACCAAAAAAATCACCACGCCACGCCACGTATGCATGTATGTATTACGAAAAAAATTTAATATGCCTTTTGCTCAAATAGGTAGTTATTTAGGTGGACGAGATCATTCTACTATTGTGGAAGGAATTAATAAAATCAATGAATATCTTAAAAAAGATAGTAATTTCAAAATCTTTATCGAGAATTTATATAAGAAAATGTAATGTGGGAAAAATGTTGACAATTTATACTTATGAAATTGCGGTTTCCAACATAACCAACATAACTTATAATAATATTTAAATTAAAATAAACAAAAATAAATCATGAAACTTACTATTGAAAAAAAAGAACTAAATAAATCATTAAGAATTATTTCTAACGTCATTAGTAATATTTCAACCAACCCTATTTTTAATTGCATTCTTTTAGAAACAACCGATAACAAAATAACAATAATCGGATCAAATTCATTAATTTCAGTTAAAAATACCATCAGTAATGGCCTAAATATTGAATCTAATGGAGTAGCTTTACTAAATGGGAAAGTTTTCTACAATATAGTTAATAAAATAAATGCCACTAAAGTAAATTTAGAATTGATCGACAATTCTGTTCTACGGATATCAGCAGATACATTTTCTTTTGATATTAACACCCAAGAAAAGCACACTTATCCTAGTATAAATTTTGATTTTACTAGTTACGAAAAAATAGTCATATCATCTAAATTTATCAAAAATGTTATTAGTAAATTATCAAACACTGTTAGCTTGACTGAAAATTTTCGTACAGTTTTAAAAGGCATTTTAATTGATAGCAGTAGGGTTAATGGTCAAATAGAAGCATTAAGCACTGATGGTGTTCATCTCGCCTATATCAAGACTAATTTTAATGGACCAAAATTTAAAATTATTATCAATGTACAAATTTTGAAATATATTAATGAATTAATTGATCAAGATCAAGAACTAAATATATATATCCAACACAATAATTTAATTATTCAAGTCAAAGATTATTTATTTTCGTGTAGACTAATCGAAGGCGAATATCCTTCACCAACTAAAGCAATTGAAGAAACTAAACCATTACACTTTTTAATTCATAAATATAAATTTTTAAATGCTCTTGAAAAAGGATTGATTGTTGCTAGTACTGACAAAAAACCATCAGTATTATTAAATATTACCAATAACATTTTAAAAATTACTTGTCGTAGTATTGAATTAGGAACTTCTTATGAAGAATTAAATATTGAAGGATATCAAGGTGAAGATATTAAAATTTCACTAAATGTTAATGCTTTGTTGAGTTTAATTACAAACATTGAAGATAATAAAATTGAATTTAGATTCTTATCAAACATTACCCCCATTGCTGTCTTGGACCCTAAAAATACCGAATATTATTCAATAATTTTGCCAATTAAAACAACTTAACATTTATGAGTTTATCAGCGGGTATTATTGGTCTACCCAACGTGGGTAAATCCACATTATTTAACACTATTACCAATTCTAGCGTAGAAGCGGCTAATTACCCATTCGCTACTATTCAACCCAATGTGGGTATTGTTAAAGTGATGGACAAGCGCTTAAATAAATTAGCCAATTTAATTCATCCCAACAAAACTACTTATGCCACATGCAAGTTTGTGGATATTGCTGGGTTAGTAAAGGGGGCGTCAAAAGGCGAGGGGTTGGGTAACCAATTTTTATCCAACATTAGAGAAGTAGACGCCATTTGTCATGTAGTTAGATGTTTTAGTGAGAAGACTATTACTCATGTTTATACTGATGTTGATCCTATTAGGGACGTAGAAGTTATAAATTTGGAGTTAATTTTTGCTGATCTAGATATGGTTGAACGCCGGTTAAGTAAGTTAAATATCAACGCACAAGACAAGTACACGCTAATTGAAACCAAAGTGTGCAAAGAATTAATACATGCCTTTAAAAATAATATTTTGGCTAACCAAATTAAATTTACTCCCGAAGAAATGTTAATTGTGCAAAACTATCAGTTATTAACAATGAAACCAATGTTATATATTGCTAATATTGATGAGGATGATATTGCTATGCCAATGCAAAATGAACATTACAATACTTTAAAAAAATATATTCACAATCAATATCATGCCCAGATCATTCCCATTGCCATTAATATTGAATATGAAATTTCACTATTAAAAGAAGTAGATAAACAAAAATTTTTACTAGATTTAAATATTAAAGATCCTGGGTTAGATTCACTTATTACTACTACTTATACAATGTTAAATTTAAAAACATTTTTTACATTCGGTGAAGATGAATGTAAAGCATGAACATTTGTTAATGGAATGAATGCGGTAGAGTGTGCTGGATTAATTCATACCGATTTCATTAAAGGATTTATTCGTGTTGAAGTGATGAAATATCAAGACTTAATTGTGTCGGGTTCTGAATTAAAAGTAAAGGAACAAGGCAAATTAAAAATCGAAGGCAAAAATTATTTAATGCAAGACGGTGACATTTGTTATTTTCGAATTAATAAATAGTTTGCCAATAACTTCAACCAAATATAATCAAGAATATTATGAGATACGTTAAAATATCAGCCAGTCAGTATTGTTTGCGTTTGGAGAAGGGTGATGAAATTCTTCAAGCTATTAATGATTTTTGCAAAGAGGCACACGTTTGCACTGGTTATTTCCATGGCATTGGTGCCACTAATAGCCTAACCATTAGTATTTACGATCAAAAGCAAGGAAGATATATACAACAGACACTTAAACAAAGCCTAGAAATTACTAGTCTGAGTGGTAATATATCACTACTAAATAATGAAATTTATTTGCATGCTCATATTAATGCCAGCGATTACACATTAAAAGTCTTTGGGGGTCATTTAAATCGCGCCATTATTTCAGTCACAGCCGAAATTTTTGTTACTAGTTATAAGAAAAAAATATTGCGTAAATTTGATAAAACCATTGGTATTAATTTACTAAAAATATAATATACATTTTTTGTTTCTTTGATTTATTATGGTGTTATTTTATAATGACTAAATATATATAATATGTGGGTGTTTCTTTTATGAATAAGCAGTGCATGTTAATTATCGGAGCCCAATATGGCGATGAAGGCAAGGGCAAATTTACCGATATTTTAGCAGACGCATATGACTATATTGTGCGCTTTCAGGGTGGAGATAATGCTGGTCATTCTATTGTTGTTAAAGGAGTTAAATACAAATTACGTTTAATACCATCGGGTATATTTAAGCCTTCTAAAAAAGTGGTTATTGGTCACGGAGTGGTGGTTAACCCCAAAACTCTTTTAAAAGAAATTTCGTATTTAAAAGACAACGGTTTTGATGTAACGAACCGTTTGTTTGTCTCTAATCGTGCCCATGTCATTATGGATTATCATATTGCCATTGATAAATATTATGAGCAATTAAAAGGTGATCAAAAAGTGGGGACAACATTATGTGGTATTGGCCCTTGTTATGCTGATAAAATTTTACGAGTAGGTGTAAGGACATCTGACCTATTCAATAAATCCGAATTAAAAAATAAGATTGCGCTTTCTTTTAAAACTAAAGTGGATTTTCTCAATAAAATTAACTACACTTTTGAAGATGTTAATCGTTTAGTAGAAGAATATTATGCATTAGGACAACGTATTAAACCCTACATTACTAATACTATTGATTTATTAAATGATGCTTATAAAAAAAATAAAAAGATTTTGTTTGAAGGAGCGCAGGGTACTTTCTTAGATATTGACATGGGTACTTACCCATACGTTACCTCTTCTTCTACTGTGGCTGGTGTGTCTAGTGGTAGCGGTATTAGCACAACTAAAATTCACAATGTGCTTAGTATTGTTAAAGTCTACACTTCGCGTGTGGGCGAAGGACCATTTATTGCTGAAATCACTGATAACGATGCTGAATACATTAGGCAAAAAGGCATGGAATATGGGACAGTAACTAAACGACCTAGACGTATTGGTTGATTAGATCTAGTAATGCTTAAATATGCTGTCAATGTAGTTGGTACGACAGAAATAGCCTTGACATTGCTTGATGTTTTATCGGGGTTAAAATCACTTAAAATATGTGTGGCTTACATGTACAAAAACAAAGTAATTCATGAAATTGTTCCCAACGATAAAGAATACGCCCAATGCAAACCTATTTATAAAACATTTAAGGGATGATCAGAAGATATTACCCACACAACTAAATACAATAAATTGCCAATTAATGCGCAAAAATACGTGAGTTTTGTTGCCGAATCTTTAGGAATACCGATCACCTACATTTCGGTTGGTAATGATCGTGTCCGCACGATTAAAAATTAATATATGGCTATTAAATTAATTGTTGGGTTGGGTAATTATCCACAGCAATACCAGTGCACTCGTCACAACATAGGATTTATGGTGATTGATAGTTTATGCGCAAAGTTAAATACTTCATTAGGTCAAACACAGTTTAACGGCAAGATAACCAAAATCACTGTGGGTGAACATACTTATATTTTGGCTCAACCCCTTACATACATGAATCTATCTGGTGATTTTGTGTCAGCGATAGCTAATTACTATCACATAGATATTATTAATATATTGATTATTTCTGATGATATTTATTTACCCATTGGTGGCATAAGGTATCGTATAAACGGTTCGGCCGGAGGACACAATGGTATTAAAGATATTATTGATAAATTACATAGTCAAAATATCGCCCGCATTCGCATTGGTATTGGCCAACCCGCTAATCCTTCTGAAGACTTAGCTAATTATGTGATTGGTCGTTTTGGTGAGCAAGAAATCCCCATAATACAGAAAGCAATCGTGCGTGTTGTTGATATACTATTTGGATACATCCGTGGTGAGTCAATTAAGCTATAAGTTGGATTAGTTGCCACCAAAGTGCCACTTTAGAAGCAAGAAAAACCAATAATTTTTTAAAAAAATGTGTCGTTTTTTTTTTTTTTTTGAGGTATATTTAATTTAGATTAATTTAAAAATAAGAGAGAATATATGAAAAAAAACAAATGAATATTGAGTGTTGTTCCAAGTGTAATTTTGGGGATTTTTGGAGTCGGAATGCTCATTTCAACTACTAGCTGTAGTAAGAATTCAAACCCACCAGGGCCAACCCCACCAGAAGGTTCTATTCCGTTTACTAAGGAATATTTCGATTGAGATGAAAATGGTAATTCATTAACTATCACCGGATTGAAAAGCGATCTTGATTTAGATGCCTACAATACATTATGAATACCACCTGTATTTTTGGATGGTGATACTCAATACAACGTAACATCAATTGCTAATAATGCATTTCGCGACGCATTTAACAATGGTGATGCTTACCACACCATTACTAATCTCGATTTAACTATTGCTATTAATTTAAATACAATTGGTCAATATGCATTCGAGGATTGCTCAGGACTTACCGGGATGCTAACAATTCCTAGTTCAGTAGATAATATTGGTTATATGGGATTTTCTGGGTGTGTAGGTTTTAATATTATTAACGCTTCTACTTGAACTGCAATACCAACAATCGGTAATGATGCTTTTTCTGGTTTTAACAGTTTGGGGGGGGCGGTTATCGTACCTCCCAATCCTGGTCTTGGAATCACAATAGGTACATTCAAAGGGTTACCAAGTACTTGAATAATCCCACTAGTTTAATTCATTTATATAGTTTTTCATAAAACTGTATCCTTTTTTGAAGTTACAATTTAGTGATGATTTTAAATAGTCTTTCACACACACACACACACACACACACACACACTTGCGAAGTTAAGTAAGTCAATTTTTTCAACACAAACAAATATGAACGGGGGTTCATATGTTCCCAACAACGAACCATCATGAGAGGCCTATAGCGTGTTTTATATTTTGGATGATTCGGGTTTTTTATCTGGTGACACAGCGAAATATAAAATTCATGTACCCGCTGAGGTTTTTGATGAATATCGTACCGATCCTTTGTGAGCATATCTCTTACGTCCGGAACATATTAATGGTATGTTTGTAGTTATTTAAAATAATCGCACACAGCATAATTTTTCGTTGAATTATTTAGTGAGATATTTATGTGTCTTGGTATATATTAATATTTGCGACGATCTCTCGGAGTGTGTTGATATAATCGTTAGAGCATGCCGGTAATAGATTGAGAAGAAAAAATCAAACAAAAACGTCTAGAGAATATTTCGAAAGTTAAGGAAGAGATACTGAGCAAATGACTAACAAATAAAATTAACGAATTTTGTAAAAGAACTTCAATATGTGCGGAAGATATAAAAGATAGAATCAATGATAATGATAAAATAGTGACAGCATTTCTAGCGAAAGACCCCAATAAACAAAACATTCACGAAAAAATAGCTGGCGATTATATAATTACTATTGAAGGTATTTCTGAATTTAAAATTTTACCTAAATCTGGTAAAAATGCCAAAATCCTAACTAATGATGGTCGCGTCACTTTTGGGAACGGAGTGAAATCTAATAAATCCATAGATTTTGAATTTATTTATTGTGGTATTCACTTTTATTGTTCTCATAAATACACAAAAGATTCTGGTGGTGCTCAAGATAATTCCTATAATGATTTGTGTAATTTTTTAACATCTACTAGAAGAGTAGTTGATAAAAAAGTTTATTTTTTAGCCATAGCTGATGGTAATTATTACGCAAATAAACTAGAAATTATGAATATCGAATTTGTTGGTTCAAGGTGTAGAGCGGTTTCAACAGAAAATCTCAAAGAATTTCTTGAATCTACATTTCCTAAGATTAAATAGTTTCTATAGCTTTAGAAATTATTTGCCTAGCAATAAAATAATCTAAACGTCTTCTCCTAACCCCGTTTTTATTATTACCTTTAAAAGGAGACAATAATACATCTTTGGTTTTAGACCTAAATTTATTTAATATCAAATTGCAATTATTAATAAGTCTAATTAATTGAGAATTTTTGTACTCTATTTTTGTAGAAACAACTGTAATAGAGCGAGAAGAACTAGATATTTTATTAAGATCATAATTTATTTCTCCAACCAAACAAAACTTAATTTTATGCTCTGGATTTGTAGAATCAATACCACGAATCGCAATATTGCCGAATTTATCGTTGAATCTTATATCTTTTAAAATTTTATTTGGGTTGGGGACTGATTTAAATAATTCTGAATATTTACCAATTAAATCATAATTTTTATAAATTAAATAATCATCACTAAATGATTGAATCTTTTTTTCATTAAAGCACACTACACATATTGGCACCTCAGTATCATCAAAAGGGTTCGGTTCAATAATGACTACTAAATTTATTTTGTGTTTTGGGAACGATGAGTTAATAAATGTTTCTGGCACAACAGCTATGCCGGGAAGGCCTGTTTGAATCATTTTTTCTAAGGCTATCATATACAAATCTTCGTGTTTACATTGCATAAAATATTTGTTATAAGTTTGATTAAATTTATTACGCTTACAACTATTTTTTGATAAATATGGTGGATTAGTTACGATAAAACCATTCTTTATAATTGGTATACAGTTTAAGCTGTCGTTAAATTTCCATTTTAAATTCTTATCAATATCAAAGCCCACTAATTTTACTTTGGATTTTAACATAATAAAAACGGCTTGAAGAATATCACCCGCGCCAGCAAATGGATCCAAAATAATGCCTCTAAAGTTGCTTTTAATAAATTTTTGTACTGGGTCCGTTAACCAAATGTTTTTTTTAGTAAAAAATTGTCCAAGTTCTTTTTTCTTAGAATTCATATTTTCATTCATATTATAAATCCCCAATCGTAAGTTTTGGATCTAATTGTTTATATTTCAAAAATTTTTTGTAATAAAGTCTAAACATTTCACGAATCATTCGACTCATTGGTAATTCCGTGACATCAGCAACTTTTTTCATTATTTTTCATTTTTCCTCTTCTACTCATATGCTGTGTAATTTTTTAGATGTTGACATGTTGACTCTTTAGCTATATAGAAACTATATAGCATAGTATACAATAAAAATGAAATTTTAAATAAATTAATATACCATCAAAAAATATTTTATATGATATGCCGATCGCAGCCATGAAATGTATGGATAATTTATGTGTCTTTAATATTGCCAGGTATATAACCGCAGGTATAATTAATAGACTCATATGGCGAAGTTAGATGTAATTATTTTCGGTGCAGGACTTTCGGGGGCAACTGCTGCTAGGCTATTAGCAGAACAAGGGCACAAAGTTACCATCTACGAACAACGAACTCATCCTGGTGGTAATTGTTATGATTATCTTAACGAACATGGGATTATGATTCACAAATATGGACCACATGTTTTTCACACTCAAAACAAACAAGTCTATGATTTTATTAGTAAATTCACTAAATTCAATACATACAAACATCAAGTATTAGCGGTGGTAGAAAAGCAAAAAATTGTTTTACCATTAAATCTTGCATCTATCGCAGCACTTGCGGGTAAAAATGCTTCATTAATCATTAAACAAATTATTAAATTAGCTAAAAATAAGAAATTTATTTCAATTTATGATTTGATAAACGCAACACATCCCGGCGTGCAAACATTTGGACAGTATGTGTACGACAATATCTATGTTAATTACTCTACTAAAATGTGGGGTCAAAGTATGGATAAAATCGATCATAGCGTCTTAGACCGCATTATGATTCATTTAGATAAATCTAATAATTTTTTTCCGCGGGATAAATATCAAGGCGTACCAATTGGTGGTTACACCCAAATGATTCGCAACATGTTAAAACACAAAAATATCAAAGTAAATTACGGCGTTAATGGACCCGATATATTAAAAATTAAAAATAATCGTACTTATTTAAATGATACAGAGTGTAAAAAGACTATATTTTATTGTGGTTCGGTTGATGAATTGCTTGAAAATAAATACGGTTATTTACTGTATCGTAGTTTAGATATAGTTTTAGAAACACACAATGTTGATGCTTATCAAGAAGTCGGAGTTATTAATTATCCTGCCGACCCTAGTATGACTAGAATTACTGAATATAAAAAATTATCTTTACAACACGATATTCGTAATGTTACAACGGTTTCTAAAGAATATCCCCGTGCATACAATCCTGATGCAAGCACACCAAGTCACCGTTTTTATTCGGTCAAGTCTTTTGAAACGGATTTAATATTCAATAAATATTTAACCGAAATTAAAAAAATAAAAAACTTACATTTGCTGGGACGATTAGCTGAATACAGCTATTTTGATATGGACGATGCGATTGCAAATGCCATGGCTAAAGTTGCGCAAATATTAATTAATTATTAAACTATTTAATACGGCGTGTCAATTTGTCTATTCAATGATACTTTTGTATTTGTTTCGATATATACGGTATCACTCATTTGTATAGACACATTCCAAGAGAAAAGCCCACAACAAAAACAGCAAAATCACAGCATATAACACCCACCGTGAATAAAGGGGTGTAGAACATACTTTCAGGAAGAATGAATAGATAATAATCAGAATGTAACATTTGTGTTCAGTTTTCATCAAATATTCAACTTACTCCACCCATAAATATTAATACCATTAATACTGAAGGGAAGATATATATAGCGTCTTTCCATTGAAATTTACACGGTTTTCAAATAATTAATCACACGACAGCAAACACTTCAAAAACGTGATACATTAACCCCCAAAACCTATTGTAATTTTCCATGACATTACCATCATTAGAAATACCAAATTCAGAATCGGGACGAATGATAATCATAACCCCCACTATAATGCTGATAGCATAGGCTAATGCGCAGCTAGTTTTACATAATCTAGTATCGTGTTTTTTGGTGAAAGACAAGACTGAATACCAAATGAGATTAGAGGCACAGAAAGTAAATGGTAATGCCCAAACATCAAAAGGATGTGTACCAAAAAAATTAACAAGTTGTTTAACTGCTTCGCCAGTTAACATCAGTATTGTGACATACACGAACGGTATACATTTATTTTTTTCTGGATGTTTGCGATAATATCTATATAGGAATATTAAAAAAATAATTGTAGCTAATATCAATGGCAATAATATTTTAATGTGTCCTGGGCTTCAAAGCATTATGATTTTTTCCTTTTCTTAGGTTTACTATATTTTTTAATTGCTGCATTGGCAATTAAACAACCGGTTAGGATAGTAACCATTACTAAAGCAAATACTCCCATAGTATCGTATATGGTTTGGGTAGTATAAATAGGCAAGATTTCAAAATAGATTGGATAAGATAAGTGGTATGTATCGGTGTAATAGGTTTTTCGCTGATTTTCAGATTCAATAATGTATTGATAACATTGGGTCATATAAATTGTAAATTTACCACTAGTGGTAGCGTTATTTCAATAAATTACGGGATAACTATTTATCATTTGAATATAGACTCAACTTGGTGCATTTACTAAGCGATATGTTAATGACGATGAAATAATGTGTGCCGGAGATATGGGTGTAGGGATAGTGCTTTGCATTAAGGTGTCAAAAGCTCTATCAGGTACCGCATTGTATGGTTGATTATTATTGTAATAATCATATTGGTAAGTTTTGGGGAAAGTTTTTGGACCAATAAAATAGCCATTAACTAACAATTTATCAACGGTATGAAAATTGGGGAAAAATGTTTGATACGCCTGCTGAAAAGTTTTATTTATTCAAATAGCATTATATTTAGAAATATCTTGGGTATTAAATACAGTTGCGGGCATGATTGGCAACGGACCACAAAATAAAATGTTAGTTGCATTTGATAGATTAAGACAAATTGGTACAGCAATATTAGTTACTGTTTCGCCGATAATAATGGTGTTTCAAATGGCACCGAAACAATCGATATTATCTTTGCCAATATTACGATTAATTTCTAATTGAGAGACAGAATCTGGATATTCAGGGAAGCAATTCTCGCATTTATTCATATTTCCGTTAATAGTGATTGTGTTGAGTGCACTGCATCCAACGAATGTGTTCACTCAATTATCCATGTTTGCATTAATTACTAATTTTTTAAGACCCGAACAGCCATCAAATGCATTTGTACCTACGCTTGTTATTGAATTAGAAATGGTTAAATCACCCCCTAAGTGGATAGCAGATTTAAATGCATTATCAGTTAATGTGGTAACGTTATAGTTATAAAAAGTACTTTGACCATTTGTGGTGATCTTTTGCCTTACAACTGTGGGGATGTTAAATCCTTCTTGGTAAAACGGGTCACTTGTAGAAGAAGTGATGGTAGAGATTGAATCTGGTTGTTCAGCCGCTAATGATACTTCACCATAAATTTGGTTATTTTTTTTATCCCACGATACCTCTTTGGTAATTGTTGCTTTAAGATTGCTTTTACCATCGGCAGGATCTAATCCACAACTAGTCAAAAATGCTGCATCGTCAATAGTGAAATCATCATTTATGGCATTGCGATTTGGTGATTTTAAAGTAATAAAAGAATTAGTATGAGTAGATAAAGTAATACCCATACACATTGTAGCAACGATGGCTACAAAACTGATAGTAGTTCAATGCAATCAATGCTTTTTGGTTACCATTGTATTGTAATCATGATTATATTTCCATAAACAAAAAAAAAAAAAAAAGATTGTCAAAAAAATCTCACATCTACAAGAAAATAAAATGTGAGATCAAATAATTGATATGGCGCGCCCAGCAGGAGTTGAACCCACAACCTCTTGGTTCGTAGCCAAGCGCTCTGTCCAATTGAGCTATGGGCGCATATAATGGAGGTGCCAGTCAGATTCGAACTGACGAATACGAAGGTTGCAGCTTCGGACCTTACCACTTGGCTATGGCACCACATTGACAACAACGCATATTATTATAGTTAATTGGTGTTTAAAAATGTATGGTGTATTTATTTGTGAAGTGTAAAAAGAAAAAAGACCAAAAACGAATTAAGGTCTTTTTATCTTATAGCTTTCGTGAGCGTAAGCCGTATTCTGTGCCGCTATTTAGTATTTAACACACTAGTAGCAGTATTGATCATTTGTCTAACAATTGTTATACACAATTATTCAAATCACTTAATTTGATTCTTAGTGATTCGTTCCCTTACCAATATTTAGGTTTCTTGCTTTTGGGGTTTACCGCGTTTCACTTCAAGATTTCTCTTTTGTTCGTCACTGTGGCACTTTGATGCTTCGTAATCATATACAGTAAAGTACTTAGATTACTCCGCAGCCGTAGTCAAGCTAATGACTCTAGGGTTTATAGTTTCACACCTACAAAAACATTACAGACATCGCAGTCTGTGCAAGCACGGACTTTCCTCTACACACTAGGTATAGCGATCAATTGCTCACGATAGTATTATACCTAAGTCGTAGATTATTTAAGCAAAGATATGCTTTATAATAGTACTACGTTATGTTTTCTGGTGATTTTAGAACCGTTGGCTTGATACTACCATTAATTATTTGATTGGTTATAGGAATATTATTACCAGTGATTGTTGGTTTTTTTGTGGGTTGAAAGAAAATCTTATATTGGGGTGCAGGTAATTGATTACTGATTCTTATTGGTTTGATTATGTATTATATTTTTGGCAGATCATTAGCAGATATGATTGCTGGTATGTTAAAAATTGATTATTTTACTAAATCTGAACTAACAGAAGTGTGTGTTGGTATCACGGGAGTGGTGATTTATTTAATTACCTTAATTTTGGGTAATTTATTAATTTTATTACCGTGTTATTTCTTTGTTTATAAACGTTTCATGCACATCAGACGCAAAGATAAAATACCCACTGATTACACATTTCTTAGAGATAAGATGCGTGCACCATATTTTTGAATTAATCATTTAACTGGAGCAGCAATCGGCATTATTGGATTTTTACCTTCATCAGCCATTTTAACCAGCATGACAACAGCAGTTTCGACCACCAATTACCAAATGAATACTAGCTCTAAAAAAAGTTTAGTGGCATTTAATCGCGATATGCTAAATTTGGGACAAGCATTTGGTTATTGGGATAATCCGGTTGACCTGATTGATAGTATTTATGGCGCTTATCAATTAGAAAAAGACAATAATTTTAGTAATTTGTTCGATGTGTTTAAAGAAAGCTTTGAACTCAATAACATTGAAGCATCAGGTACTGTTGACCAATATAAAACTGCACTACAAGATAAAATTCTAGATATTTCTAACGGATACCAAATTACATGAAATGGTGGAATTGCTAGTTCCACTAATAATCGTACCGCTTTACAATGTTGCTCTATCAATTTACGAGTGAATAATTTGGTGGTTAACTATATAAAAGACAAGTTAATTGATGACACTGTAGACATTTCTTCAAAAGCGATTGATAATGTGTTAGATTTTTTTAGTAAATTATTTTCTGGTTTACCTAACCAAAGTTTTGAGGTACATTTTGATGGTGACACTTTTCCCGATGGTACAGATGTTACTATTAATTTTAATGGTATCTATTTATTAAAAGTACAAATATCTAATGATTTTTATAGTGGTTTAGTGGATGTAATTAATAAAGATTTTTTTGGGAACAAATTTACTACCCAGTATCCTAATCCCGGTAAAACATTTATTGATTATTTCTTTTATCCAGGTTTAAAAAATACTAATATTTACTAAAACTAAAAATTTATTTTCGTAGTTTTAAACACTGCACACCAGTAATGTAAGATAGTCCGACCACATCCTCTTGTGAAGCACCACGACTTAAATCGTTCACGGGTGATGCAATGCCTAATAGTGTAGGGCCAATCGCATTAAATCGCCCCATACGTTGGGCAATTTTATAACCAATGTTACCAGCATCAATATTAGGAAAAATAAAAGTATTTGCAGTTTTAGTTCAACCAATATTTTTGGCTTTTTTAGCCATAACTGTCGGAACAAAAGCAGCATCAAACTGTATTTCACCATACACTTGAATATTTTGCGATTGTAATTCAGAATCGTTTTTTATCAAGGTATATGCTTGTTGCACTTTAGTGGCTGATTCACCAGCCCCCGAACCATTAGTGGAATAGCTTAACATTGCTGTTCTCACGTCACTAATGCCACCAATGTCACGTGCGAATAGACTAATTGTTTTAGTAATATCTGCCAATTCTTGAGGGGTGGGATTAAGATTGATAGCACAATCACCAAAGACATAAATTTCGTTATCTCGTTCCATAATAAAAGCACTAGTAACTAATTTAGCACCAGGAGCAGTTTTGATAATTTGTAATGCTGGTTTGAGAGTATCTTTAGTGGTGTAATCAATACCACAAATTTCACCATCAGCATCATTAGCTTTGACAATAAGTGTTGCTAAATAATTGGGTTGTTTTACTAAAGATTGTGCTTCTTCAAGAGTCATCCCTTTACTTTTTCTTGATTCAAATAAAAGATTAGTATATTTAGATAAATCAGCTTCATCAATAATGATGTGTGGCAAACGAAAATTACTAGGAATTTCACTTTTGGTATGGAAAATTAAAAAAGGTTTAATGGCGTTATTACTTACTTCTAATGCAGCTGCTTGAATATTTGGATTTCAACCTTCAGCATACACAATTCGTGGTTTAAAATCAGAATTGATTAATACTTGCTTAAGTTGTTGGATAATGCTCATATTTGTTTGACACTAATTATAACTAATCGGTTAATATTAAATAGTTAATTATTTATGGTAAAAATTGCAATATTTCCAGGTTCATTTGACCCATTGCACTTAGGCCATGAAGACATTATTAAACGCGCGGCTAAATTATTTGATAAGTTATATGTTGCTGTATCGTTTAACGTATCCAAAAAAGAACAAATGCCAATTCTACAACGCTTTCGAAGGGTTAAAAATAAGATTAATGAATTGAACATTAAAAATGTAATAGTGGTATTAAACCGCGGATTAACGATGACTTTAGCCAAAAAATTACATTGTCAATATATTGTGCGATCGGTACGTAATTTAAAAGATTACCGTTATGAATTGACGATTGCACAAGCGCATTATTCACTAGATCAATCCATTGATACAATATTTTTGGTGGCAGATTCAAGGTTGAAACAAATTTCTTCTTCAAGTGTTCGCAAGTTAAACCAAGCTATTAAAAAGTTTGCCGCGCAAAAATAGAACGTTATGCAGTTAATTATTGATGTCGGTAACACTTATGTGAAATTTGGTTTATTCAACAATAAGCAATTGCAACATGTTTTTCGGCTTCGTCCTAAGCAATGTACACTAACTGTTTTGAAATCACTTTTTCAAGCGCATACTAACATTACTAAAATCTATTTTGGCTCAGTAGTGCCATCTTTTAATAAACCATTCACTAAGACATTGTTGACACTTTTCCATATTAAACCGCAAATTATTTTGGCTAAAGATTTTGTACCTTCATTTCACCAACTTGCTAAATTAAATCTTAGTGAAATTGGCACGGATATTCTAGCATTTGCATTATCGATTAGTCGACTACACTCTAAAGCTTTGGGTATATGTTTTGGTACTGCAACTTTTGCTGTTGCGATTAATACACATAAAATTTACGGCGTGGTAATCGCCCCCTCTATTGCTACAGGAATTAATAATTTAACTACCCAAACAGCTATGATTAAAATTAATGGTGATCAAATCACATCATTGACTAATAACTTAGGTCACGATACACATAGTGCTATTGCGGGTGGTTCGTACCATATGTTTATGGGTTTTATAAATAATTTAAAGACGTACTGTGTACGCAAATACAATATTCATCATGTTTATTTAACGGGTGGGCGCATTAAGCAATTACACATTAAGCAAAATGCACATTTAAAAATTATTCACCACGCAGTGTTATTGGGTTATGCAATGATAACTGGTAATTATTAATTTTTGTCTTTGTAATTATCAACTCAAATTTGACCTAGCAAATCATTTCAACGACGGTCGTACACATTGATCTTGCCAATAGCTTTAATTGCGGCACGAGTAGCTTCGGATTGACGCATACTATCCATAGCGGCTTGCACTAGTAAGTTATAGAATACTTCTTTACCAAAAACGGTTTGTAAATGAGTAGATACACTGGCATAATCAATATTGCGACTATCTTCACCACCCAAATCACCCAAATTGATCGCTACTGCTACGGCTTTTACACCGGTTGGTACTGTAGAATCGGGCTTAAACATGTAATCATTACCGTCTTTAACGCGGAAAAGTTTGTTATTCGCATTACCACCATTAATGCCTTGATAATATGATGCATCTAACATTGGGTATTGATTGTCAGGATCTTGTTGGAAAGCAAAATTTAAATATTTCTTTTTATCGCTTAACGAATCATGACTTTGAATTGCTTGATAGATTTTGTCAAAATCAGCACTACGGACTTGCGCACTAATATTTTTCGCAAAATTATTAATCGCAGCAGGAGTAGTCAAGTTATTGTTAATGTTGCTTAAAATATTTATACGTGTACCAGCGACATCGACTGTTCAATCGGGATTATACTGGGTGTATTGGTATAAGCCACCAACATTACCTGAATTGTTATCAGCACTAGCATCAGGGTAATTTTTGAATAAAGCGTCAGTAATTTTGCTATCCACACCATTAGTATTATTAGTATTGATTAACCCTACAAAACCCATGCCAGCAGTTGTGCCCGCATTAGGAATAGCTGCAAAATTTCAATAGTTTGTACTAGTAGTATAAGTACGGTCAGTAGAGTCACTAGTCAAATCATTATTACGATAGAATGTCTCATTCATACCGTTATAGTTAGTTTTTCAGTCATAGTCAGTAGTAACGTCATTACTAGTTTGAAATGATGGTTTAGCCACATAGTTATCTTTAACGGTTCAAGCAATATAGCTAGGAATGTTTTGACTTAAATCACTAGAAGCATTACCACCAACCAAGCTACGTAGGTAGTTAATAAACACACTATTATTGTTATCGGATAAGTATTTAAGTGTGGCTAAAAATGTGAAATATGACACATATCCATCAGATGTTTTATTAACGTATCCAATATCAGTTAATTTAGATGATAGGAATTGGTTAACCATGCCTTGCTTATAGTCGGCAAAACTAATGTTACTCCCGTTAGATTCGGCATTGAAATAATTAGTTAATGGTTTATCACTATCGTTGATCATGTTTTTAGACAAATATTGCGAAACAATGGCATTACGTAATTCGCCAGTCATTGTTGAATTATTTGCAATGTTGTAATTGTTGATATCACTACCAAGATAATTAGCTAAGGCCGTAGATTTAATGATATTTACAAAAGTATTGCTAGTACCAATGGCGTTTAATGCACTGTTGATGGGAGCGTTTCGCGTTATGATATGTTCACTATATTTAGCAGAACCCGACTGGTTGTTATCTCATATTGGTAGTTGATCTGTATTTAGTGAAGCATATCAATCTTGATAACATGAATTAACAGCATTAATATATGTTTGGGGATTATAGTTATTAGTATTTTGCTGATACATTTTAGGTACATAAATCATAATGGTTGAGGCATCATAAAAACTTAAATATTCTGGATCAAAAGTTGTAGAAGTTACATCATAATTTATATCGGCATTATATTTACCACTGTTAAGTTGCAAAGGTAAACTAGAAGATAGACCATTAGCATACAAATCTTTTCATTGTGAAGGTGTTTGTGTACCAGAACTTGGTTTCATACCACCCCAATAAATAGCATTAGTAACAAACTTTTCACTATAAGCAATGAGTTTTTTATTAGCAGCTTCATAATTAGTGATTAACGTTTGGTATCACATAACTTCATTCATCATGCGAATTAAGTCGCACATTTTGGTAAATGCCGCTTGTTGAGTATCTAGTGGATCAGTAAAAGACTTTCATATTGAACTTGTTAAACCAAAATTGTTATGATCTGGATTAGTGAAATCTTCGTCATTTTGTACTGCCCAAAGCACCGCGTCATCTAAGTTATCGGTTTTAAATGAACCACTATTTATTTTGGTAATAATGTCTATACCCTTACCCATTATTGGATTAGTTACATTTTCTTCATAATATGTACGAAATTTTAATAGAGCATTTTCACGTTCACGGCTTCAAGGGGTACCAGTAAAATTGCTAGTGTTATTAGCTAAATAATCCACACCATCAATAGCTTCGGCGTGAACACCAGTGTCATTACGAATTAAAATAAAAGGAGTATTAACTGAATCAGTTGCAGTAGTTAATTTAAACGAATTAGTTAATTGGTAATACCCGTCAGTATATCAAGTAGATTTAGGGTTGAACAAATCTATAGAATGTGGTGTTGATGTATCCGCTTTATATAATTTAGTTAAATCAATTAGCGCAGCATTAGTTGGTGCGGGATTAGTAGAGGTGCTATCAGTGAACAAAAAGTTTTTCATAATATCAGCGACTACTTGGTTAGAAGTATCTAGACGAAAATTGTAAGCAGGCATTAGTAAATCTTGAGTAGCTTTATCACTACTACGGTATAGTCAATCGTTAAACAAGACTGCACCATATGTTTCAAAAGAATCAGAGATACTTGAAGAAGAATCTAACAAAAACATACAAGACGAATCTTCAGAAACATCGCTGTATTTAATGTTGATCAATTTTAAAGGGATAGAGGTACCACTATAAGATTCATTTCAATAATATTGATTGTTTAAAAGATCATTACCAAATTGTGCAAATTTAATATTAGAATCAGTTTTAGATGGCGTATTAGCATGATCAAAATACGGAAATTGTAAGTTGGGTGCAGACAAAGTAGAACCATCAACTATATCTGCATTGTAAATATCTTTTAATCCGTTTTCGGTAGAAGGCGCACTATATTTTCACAAACACATTGCAGTAGAAATTGGTTGGTTAGTCTGTAAATACGTATCAAACATAGCCCATTGCATTTCGGTAAACGTACGGTAAACATCATCAAACGGATATTGTGATGTGTCAGTTGCGTGAGTATAAAAGTTGATGCTATCTCAGAATTGGGGTGCTAAAGGGTTGCTATCACTGTATGACAATATATCAGCAGTTTGTGAAGATAACGAAGGTTTAGCGATGTTGGTATTATCAATGTTGTAATATCCCTGAATAGTACTAGGGTCAACACACGCAAAATGACTATCTTTAAAAGCGATGTTTAAAAATTCGTTACGAATTTTTGCATACATTTGATCTAATTTTCAAGCAGCTTCAGTACCACCAACCGGATCTAAAACTTCGTTTTGAAAATAATACGATCAGTTAGATTTATGACTATCTTTATATGATTGCACTTTACTTTTGTAGTCATCATTCACAGAATTAGTTCAATTGGTTCAGTTTTTTTTAAATTCACTAATAGTGTTCGAACCCGTAGCGTAATTTTTATACCAATTGTATAAAATTTGGTTTACAGCATTTTTCTTGAATGCTTTCGAAGCGGTCGGATCAGTTAAAGCGCGTTGGATAACATTTTGTACACTAGCTTGATCTGCGTCTAACCAACTAGCACTACCAAATTTTGTACCGTCACCACGACTCACGAGGTTATTTAAAATATCTTTACTAATGCCAGAACACGAAGTTAAAGATAAAGTTGTAGCACAAATCACAGCTACAGTAGCAATAGAAAGTAAAAATTTATTACGTATTTTCATATATGGAGACTTATTTTAGCATAATATTAATTATTACTTAGGGTAATTGAGACGGATTTTTATGTTTGAAAACCATATTTATAAGCGGTATGTATTACTCCTCGTTATCTTTATAGCAAAATTACATATATAATAAACTATCTCCAATTAGGAAGTACTACTTAGATGGTTGTTAATCATTTACAAATTAAAAATTTGACAGTTTCAGTGGCCAATAACCAAATATTAAAGAATGTGAACATTTATGCTGAGACTGGCGATATTTTTGGGATTGTTGGACCTAATGGTGCAGGCAAATCAACTTTACTAAAAACCATTATGCATCACTATACGGTTGACATAAAAAGCGGTCGTATTTGCTTTAATCAAAAATCTTTAAATAAATTATTTACTAACCAAATTGCCGACTTGGGTTTTTTTTATGTTAGTCAAAATCCAATCGAATTAGATGGTGTAGGGATGATTGATTTTTTGAAATTAATTTATACCAAGCAACATAATCAATATTCATTTAGTGACATGTATTTTAAAACTAATGAGCACATGAAACAATGGAACTTACCAGAAGAATTACTAACCCATGACATTAATGTGGGCTTTTCTGGTGGGCAAAAGAAAAAAAGCGAAATTGTGCAAATGTCTTTTTTTAATCCCAAAGTTTTATTATTGGATGAAATTGATTCAGGATTAGATGTTGATACCACGAAGAAGCTAGTAGAACAAATTTTACGTGACCGTAAAAAATACATTACGATAGTCATTTCACATCAAACTGATTTTTTGCAAATGCTTAAACCTAATAAGGTATTGGTTTTGGTGAAGGGTCGTATTGTTAAAACGGGCGGAGCTAGTTTGATATGCGAAATTAATACCAAGGGATTTAAACCATTCATGAAATTAGAAAAAAGTGATGATTTTGTTAAAGAAGATCCTTACCGCGTATGTCGAAAGTAAAGAACTTTTATATCAATATTGCTAAATCCGTTCACAAACATTTTAATATACCCGCAAATGTAACACATGCGATGTACTATTGTGTAGACACTGCTAACCGTAGTACCGTATCGGACTTATCGTTTTCAGTACCCGCAAATAAGAATATTAGTATTTACATATATGCTATAAATAATAATTTTCAAAAACATTTTAATGTAACATTGAAGCACGGTTCTTACACCAATAGCAATATTGGTTTTCGAGCGGTAGTAGCACAAAAAGCCAATACCGTTGTGAATATGCAAAGTGTGGTTGATAAAAATACCGTTAAAGTAAATACAAACCAAAACATTGAAGGGATTATTGTTGGTAATGATGCCACAATTCATGTAGTCCCTTCAATGATTATTGATACCAATCGTGTGCAAGCCACACATACGGTAAATATTGGCCATGTAAATCCGGATCATTTATTTTATTTAATGACTAAAGGTGTACAACGCAATTTGGCAATGAATTTAATCTTAAAAGGACTATTTAATAAATTAGCACAAGCACAAAGCAAAAACAGTACGAAATTATATAATGATATCCAAGATGCTATTCATAAGGCGATGCCTTAAAAATGGCAATATATGAAAATAAGACCACTCCACCAAAACGTAAAACATGATTTTCCCTGATTTAAGCACAATCCGGGTTGAACTTATTTGGATAGTTCCGCATCAGCATTAAAACCACAATGTGTCATTGATGAAATCAATGATTACTATGCTAAATGATCTACTAACCCGCATAATACAGATTCGGTTTTTACTTACCGGATTTTTGCTCGCATCACGCAGGCGAGAGAAAAGGTGGCTAAGCTATTTAATGGTGATCCCAAAGAATTTGTGTTTACATCAGGAGCCACAGAAAGTCTTAACTTAATTGCTCACGGGTTGCAACCATTTATTAAGGCTGGTGATGAAATTGTTCTAACTTATGGTGAACATGGTAGTAATCTTTTACCGTGATTTAATCTTTGTGACAATACCAAAGCCAAAATTATTTATGCTGGTGCAAAACACACTCTTCCCACTGCGACAGCGATTATTAATGCAGTTACTAGTAAAACTAAGATAGTTTCGTTTGTGAATATCTCTAATTTGTTGGGATATGAAATTGATATCAAGGAAGTATGTCGTGGTGTCAAGAAGAAAAATAAAAATGTTATTGTAATTGTGGACGCGACTCAATCTGTTCCACATGCTCGATTGGACGTTAAAAACATCAACATTGATTTTTTTGTTTGTAGTGGCTATAAGATGGGTGCAGCAACGGGTACAGGATTAGCTTATATCAAAAGCAAATGGTTAAATCAAATAAAACCCATTCGTTTTGGTGGTAGTATGAATAACCAGATTCATCCCACCAATTTTACTTATGCGGCTTTACCTTGAAAATTTGAGGGCGGGACGCCACACACTGCGGGTATCTTGAGTTGAATTCCATCAATTGACTACCTTAATGCGTATGGTTGAGAGCGCATGCACAAGCATGAATTAGCTCTTAAGCAATACATCAATCAAGAATTCGCCAAAATCAAAAATTTAGAATATATTAATCCTGACGCTATTTATCCTATTGTCTTGTTTAACATCAAGGGTGTTTCAGCCCAAGATTTAGCTGGTTATTTAGGACATAAGAAAATTATTGTACGCGCCGGATTAGCGTGTGCCAAATTATCTCACTATATTACCGATGTGGATGCGGCAGTGCGTGCTTCATTCTACATATATAATGACACTAAAGATGTGGACCGACTGGTAAAAGCGCTCAAAAATTTTAAACCAGGAGACGAACTAAAACATGTCTTATAACGGCCTTGATATACGGCGCGAAATCATCTTAACTCATTACGAAAATCCCCACAACAAATTAGAAGGTGATGTAGATAAGATGAAAGGCTATACTGCCGCTAATAATAATTCACCTTCTTGTATTGATAACATCACCGCTTTTACACAAGTAAAAAATGATAAAATCATAGACGTAAAATTTGCAGGTGTAGCTTGTGCTATTGCTACTGCCTCTACCGACATCATGGCTAACATGTTAAAAAACCAAAATGTAAAAGATGCGAACAAATTCATTGATAATTATTTATCAATGATTGATAATCGTAAAACCAATAAAAAAATTTTAGGTGAATTAATTGCTTTTGAAAATGTGAATCGGCAATTAAACCGTATTAATTGTGCTAAAGTGGGTATCTTAGCAATTAAGCAGGCATTGAACAAAAATCATGAAGTCTAAAATTATTACCAATAAAAATTACCAATTTGGGTTTCATAGTAATGTTCACCCTACAACAATATTTAAACGCGGTTTAAGTGAGACGATTGTTCGACAAATTTCGCAAATTAAACATGAACCTGAATGAATGTTAAATATTCGTCTAAAAGCTTATCGAGCATTTAAGAAATTAAAAAATCCTACTTGGGGACCAAATTTAGAACAAATTAATTTTAATGAATATATCTATTATTCAGTTACCCAAGATGTTTCAGCCACTAATAAAGAATTTAAAAAACTTAATGTCGTTAAAGGGGATGGTACGATTCTGTCTGGTAGCAATGCGCAATATGATTCTGAGGTAGTGTATCATGATCTGATTAAAGAATTACAAGAAAAAAAGGTCATATTTACTACGATTGAAGAAGCAATGGTTAAATACCCCAAATTGGTACGAACATATTTTGGCACATTAGTATCGTGTCTGGATAATAAATATGCGGCACTTAATACTGCGGTATGGTCTGGTGGATCATTTATATATGTTCCTAAAAACGTGAAGTTAAAACGTCCTTTACAAGCTTATTTTCGTATTAATACCAAATCTGTCGGTCAATTTGAAAGAACGCTAATTATTGCTGATGAAAAAGCACAAGTGCATTATGTTGAAGGATGTACCGCACCAATATATGCTGCTAATAATTTACATGCAGCAGTTGTGGAAGTGTTTGTACATAAAAATGCTTTAGTACGTTATTCAACAATTCAGAATTGGTCAGATAATGTTTTAAATTTAGTAACTAAACGATGCCGGTGTGATGCTAATGCCACAATGGAATGAATTGATGGTAATTTGGGTAGTAAACTAAATATGAAATATCCAGCTACTATTTTGGCAGGCAATAATGCCAAAGCGCGTTGCATCTCTATTGCTGTGGCACACCAAAATGTGATTCAAGATACTGGTGCTAAAATGATTCATATCGGTAAAAACACCCGTTCACAAATTATTTCTAAATCAATTGCCCATTCTGGTGGTAATGCTACGTACCGTGGCTTAATTGAAATTAAGCGAGGAGCACATAACAGTTATAGTGAAGTAACGTGTGATTCGTTAATTTTGGACAAAACTTCAAAAAGTGATACTATCCCGACAGAAATTATTAGAGATAGTTCTTCTTATCTCAAACATGAAGCCAAAATTACTGATATTGATAAAGAAAAATTATTTTATTTAAATACGAAAGGTATTAATTTAGCACAAGCAAAGCACTTATTAGTGTTAGGGTTTATTGGTCCATTCGTTGATGAATTACCTATGGAATATGCGGTCGAGCTGAACCGATTATTAAAAGCTGATTTAAATAGTTAAATAATATAGCTATTGTTTATTTTCAATTCAAACGTGGGGTGTATTGTTTTGTTGAAATCAAATGTTTAACAATCATCGTATGACGTTCAATTCAATTGTAATAAGATCCCAAGCCTAAAAATAGGACTAATGCCACCACGTATCAAGAGATATTAATTAATTTACCACTTCATACTGGATTATTATTCAAGTTGAATACGTTTGCATGAATTGAAGGATTAATGCAAGTAAAATATCCGTAAATTGAAATACCGCCATAAATTAAAGTGGGACTAGCATCTGTAGAAACTTTTTGTAAGTGGGGGATGGGCATAAAATTGATGATGACAGCATAAATTAAATAAAGTACTGGGAAAATCATTGTCACAATCAGAATTTTATGAAATTTTCAGGGGTAATAATGGCGTTGTGATTTACAAAAGAAAATAAAAAATATCAACATTATTATTGGCTGTACGACATGGAACAAAGTGGTTTTGATCCAATCCCACCATTCCATCAATCCACCAAAACCCATATTGATATATCCCGAAGAGTGATTTAATATCATAAATGGTGCAAGTAAAAAATCAGCAATTAAAAAAGTGGCGCTAATATAAACCATTGTTATTGTTACATATGCACTAGTTTTTAAAAATTTAAATCGATAGTTAAGTAAAAATATTGCGAAAAAAATTGCCACTCATAAATTAGATAATTCGGTGAAATGGTGCATTGTACCAAATCAAATTTTTAACCAAACATTAGTGTAAATTTCAACATCGTTATTATTAAGTCATATCGAAATGGCTGTTAATATAATTTCCAATGATGCCACTAATAAACCGATAATACAAATTATTTTTAATTCATGATCTTTACCACTTCAAGGAATTTTGTGATTTTGAAAAATACGATAATTAAATTTTTGTCTAACTTGGCGTAAACGTATTTTGGGTAAATAGTAATTTAATCAAATGATTAGTGATATTAAACTCGTTAACAAAATTAGCGCTGGTAATCCATAGCTAATAATATAAGCCATATCAGCAGATGCGATGCTAGGATCATTTTCTACATATTGACCAAATAAACCCGAAGTAATTCAAAAAATGAAAAATAAAAATGTCAATACAAACAAAACCATTGATGCGTTTAAACATAAACCTGACCATCACAATTTACGATTTTTATGAAATGTGTACTTTAGAACAATAATACTAATTACAAAAGCAATAATAAAAAATTGAATTAATGCAAATAAAGCTATATATCCACCAGTATTCACCAATGATCAGTCATCGAAAAAATAGATTATTGCTAAACTAACATATGGTGAATACGCACCACCCACATCAGGAAAAGAAAATATACCTACAGCTATGGCTAAAAGAATTGCAATTGGCAGACCGAACTTTACCAATCTAATTTTGCGATTTTGCTTCAGCATAGATGAAATAATTTTAATATGAATATAACTATAAATGCAAATAATGAGTTAGCTAACTCTTTGTGACTGGTTCTTAAAATTAATAATATTGATATCTATCGATAAAAATAAGTTTACAATCATATCGAATTAGCACCTAGTAGTCATGAAATCTCAATTAAAAACCCCACTAAAAATAGTGCTTGCTTGTGATGCGTTTTATCCGTACGTGGATGGGGTGATTAAAGTTGTGGATAATTATTATGATCAGCTAACCAAGCAAGGTTGCAAATGTTTATTAATAATTCCAAAACATAAACTGAATAAATCTATTAAGCCCAACGTTATTAGGGTACCCAATATATATAAATGAGGGGGAGTGTATAGTTCACCTATACCGCAATTAAGTTTGCATTTAAAAAGGTGTTTGAATCAATTTAAGCCCGATATTGTGCATATTCACTCACCATTTACAATTGGCAAATGACTTAGTAAATATTGTCATAAGCATCATATCCCTATCGTGTTAACATTTCACACTAAATATAAAGATGAATTTGATCGCATTCTTAAATTTCGTTGAATTAGAAAATTTATTTTTCATTACATTATGAAAGTGATTAATCGAGTTGATTATGTATATGTTCCAAATGCTAGTGTACGCAAGACACTAGTTACATATGGATATTTAAAATCAACAGTCAATGTGTTACACAATGCTACTGACATGTTACCAATACCCAACAAGCAAGGTGCAATTACTTACATTAATCAAACTTATAAAATTAATTCTGCATATTTTGTAATATTGTTTGTGGGGCGAATAATAGAAGTTAAAAATATTATGTTGATTATTCGTAGCTTAAAAATATTAGTTGAAAAAAATCAACAATTCCAAATGGTATTTATTGGTGATGGCTCAGATAGGAAAAAATACGAAAATGAAATTAATAAATTAGGACTAAAGTCTTATTGCTTATTTACTGGAGCTATTAATGATTCGCACATTCTAGCGAAATTTTATGCGCGCGCTAATCTGCTAGTAGTTCCTAGTGTATTTGATAATGCACCAATTGTACTACTTGAAGCGGCTAGTCAAAAAACACCAACAGTTTGTATTAGAGGAAGTGATGCTGGAAGTGAGATTCAAGATAAAAAAAATGGTTACTTATGTAATGATGATTCAGTCTCGCTAGCAAAAGTACTACTATATGCTTTAAAAAATATTTCACAAAATGAAGAATGTGGTATTAACGCTTATAAAACGCTGTATCGCTCGTGAGATAGTGTGTGTGATCAAGTAATTAAAGAGTATCAAAAAATTATTGAGACTAAAATTAAATAATTATTTTTTAGGTTCTTCTGGTTTTGGGGGTTGTTGGTTAGCGAACTGACTTGCGGCTTGTTCAAAAGCATCAATACGCGCTTTCAATTCGTCTCATTTTTCATCTTTTAATAAAGTTTTTAATTCCTCTATTTGTTTTTTAACAATTTCTTTTTGTTCGTTAGGAATGTCTTTAGCTTTCTCATTGTTTAGTGAATGTTCAAAATTACTAATTAGACTTTCAGCACGATATCGTAATTCTGATTGTTCTTTGACTTTTGTATCTTTTTCTTTGTTTTCCTCGGCTTCTTTCACCATACGATTCACTTCATCCTCTGAAAGATTAGATGAACCTTTAATCGTAATAGTATTTTCTTTATTAGTCTTTAAATCTTTGGCAGTAACGTTCATAATTCCGTTTGCATCAATATTAAATGTAATTTCGATTTGCGGTACACCACGTGGAGCGGGTTCAATACCACTTAAACTAAAATTACCTAAGGATTTATTATCACGTGCCATTGGTCTTTCACCTTGAACAACATGGACATCAACTGCTGGTTGATTATCTGCAGCAGTTGAAAAAACTTGAGACTTAGAAACAGGAATAGTAGTATTACGTTTAATTAGCGGTGTAGCCACTCCACCCAAAGTCTCGATTGATAATGTTAAGGGAGTTACATCTAGTAACAATATGTTATCAACATCACCAGTTAAGACCCCACCTTGAATAGCTGCTCCCATGGCTACTACTTCATCAGGATTAATAGTTTTATTGGGTTCTTTACCGGTTAATTTTTTTACAAGCTCTTGCACCGCAGGCATACGCGAAGAACCACCAACTAATAATATTTGATTGATTTCGTCTTTTTTAAGTTTAGATTCTTTAATCGCATCTTCTACAGGACGAACGGTACGATCAAGTAAATCTTTGGTTAACGATTCAAATTTAGCCCGTGTTAAAGTTTTTTCCACATTCAACGGACCGTTTGATGTCATCGAAATATAAGGTAATAAAATTTGCGTTTCTTTTTGACCAGATAAATCAATTTTTGCTTTTTCGCTTGCTTCTTTTAATCGTTGCATTGCCATTTTGTCTTTTGACAAATCAATACCATGTTCTTTTTTGACCTCATTAACTATTCAATCAATAATTTTTTGATCCCAATCATCACCACCTAAATGGTTATCACCACTAGTAGCTAATACTTCAAAAGACCCACCCGACATATCTAATAACGAAACATCAAACGTACCCCCACCTAAGTCATACACCAGAATTTTTTGTTCTTTATCTAATTTATCTAAACCATACGCTAATGCTGCAGCAGTTGGTTCGTTAATAATTCTTTCTACGTCCAAACCCGCAATTTTACCAGCATTTTTAGTAGCGGTTCTTTGGGCATCGTTAAAATATGCTGGTACTGTAATAACAGCCTTATTAACTTTATAACCAATTTTTTCTTCAGCATAAGCTTTGATATAAGCTAGAATTTTTGCTGAAATTTCTTCGGGTGTGAAATCTTTATCACCGAGTTGTACTTTTTTTTCTGTGCCCATTAGACGTTTGATCGAAGCAACAGAATTTTTGTTAGTGATCATTTGTCTTTTTGCAGCATCACCAACAATAAATTCTCCCGCTTTAAACGCAACAACAGACGGTACAGTACGTTTACCTTCGGGTGTTTCTAAAACCTTGGGTTTATCCGCGTCCATAATTGAAACACAAGAATTAGTTGTCCCCAGATCTATTCCTAAAATTACTTTTTTTGCCATTGATTTACTCCTTAATAAAATGTATTATTTTCATTATTTGTGGAAGAGATTATAGCACATAATTAGCACTTCAACATATCAAGTGCTAATAAAATAAACTAACTGCTGAGCAGTAAAACAGCATTTTTATTGTTTTCTTTTATAAGTGTTGATGGATTAGAAAAAGGATTAAATATGAGAAAAGAAATCAACAAAAAAAATATAGGATGAACCATTTTAGCGATGGCAGCTATTGGTATTGGAACTGTGAGTACGTGTCTATTTGCGCATCATAATACTACGACAAGTAGTAGCAAGTTAAAAGCGAGTGATAATGATGAAATAGATAATGGCATTAAATTAGACGGTTCTTCACCGTATGGTACACCTGATGACTATGTACAAGGAACAACAGGAGTAGCGGATTGAGATACATACAGTGATACAATTAACGATTACACCGACAACTTAATAACTAAACAAGCAATCAAGGATGGACGTGAACTTAGTGAATCAGATCAAAGTTTGTTGGCAGAGATTAAACAACAAACTGTTGATCAATTTAATTACATAAAAAATACAACCAGTAGTTCGCCAGATATTGGTCGTAAGATTAATACGTACGATTATTTACAATTGCTATATCATCCTGAATTGGTGAGTGACATTCGCAAAGGCGATCTTGTTTTAACTGACATTACCGAAAGTCTTCGTGATCGTGAAATACCACTTCCTGAAAAATCGTTAGTTTTTTCGACTAATCCTGATGGTAGTGAAACATTGAATGGCTTTGGTTTCCAAAAAGAAAATTTTGCTAACGAATATGGAGCATTGATAGCTGCAAGTAACATTTTATATATTCCTGCTTCGGTTAAAAATGTAGCTGATGGAGCTTTTAGGGGTTTATTCTCACAAGATGGTGCAATGCCGCAAATTGACACCATTGAATTTCAGGCTGGTGCATCTGTTGATATTGGCTCTGCATCATTCATGGATTGTGATAATATTTCAGCAATAATTTTTGATGGAGAAGGTAGTGGAAAAGCCGAAATTCATAACATTAGTGATAGATCCTTTTCGGGATGTGCTAATCTTGCTACGGCTATTAGTTATCATGCAGTTGGAAGCGATAATGACACCAAGAATGCTCCAATTCAAACTGATGGGACAACAATAGTTCCTTCTCCTGTATCAACTTTTGCTGGGTGTGCTTCTCTTCCGGGGATAGGAATATTATTTAATGATACGGATTTACAAAGTGGTAAAAATTATTACATAGGTGAATCAGAATTTGCAGGATGTTCTGTATTAAGTTATATTAACTTACCAAATGGATTGGCAGAAGTATCGTCAAGTGCTTTTAGTCAATGTAAAACATTGGGAGGGTCTCTTGAATTACCTAATAGTGTTAAAGAAATAGGTGAATCTGCATTTTCACAATGCACATCATTGAGCAGTATTGTATTGCCAAGTTCATTAATTACGATTGGTAATAACGCTTTTAGTGGATGCGTTTCAGTCACTAATAAGTTATGCATTCCGGATAATGTGACCAGTATTGGATCGGGAGCATTTTTTTATACAAATTTAAAATTTACAAATTCTTATTACACATCAACCAACGAGACCTGTCATCATAAATGATGTTTAGGTGAAGATTATTTGTATCAAGATGGTCCTACTGATTTGTCTAATCGTGACAGTTTAAGGACCGTAACGTTGGATAACAATACTTACGGTATTGCCGGCAATGGTTTTAGATACTTTCAAAAACTTTCAACCATTAATGTTGTTGATAAAACATTAGAATATATTGATTCATATGCATT
>JAITRQ010000006.1 GCA_031288285.1 Mycoplasmataceae bacterium | reverse complement strand
GTTTAACATTTAGTCTCAAACCATCAAACACGATATTTTATTCAGGTTCATTACCAGTAACATTATCAGTGTTTGACCAATACATTGATACTGTACCAGATGATTTTAGTTACACTTACAATGCTGATAATTTAACTGCATCAGTTACTGGATTTGCTGATCCTGATCACATCACCCACATGGATGCTAATCGTTTGTATATACCTGACACGGTAATAAATAGTGATGATGGTCAAACTTATACAATTACTGGCATTAGTAATGGTGCATTTAATGTCGTTTTAAGTGATTATTCACCCAACAAGCAAGGATTAGCATACAATTTACTTATTGATAATGGCACAATCAAATTTATTAGATATCCGTTTGGTCTATCAAATATAGGAGTACGAACTTTTGGTTTAAATTATCGAGGTGCAGCACAACCAAAATATTCTTCAATTAAAGGAAGTTTTATACCCTCTGGTACATTTACTGTTGCACAAGAAGGATTGTCCATTTCGTATTCAATAATTTATATTTCGCAAGGATTAAATTTGCCAACAAGATCTTCCCAATATTTATCTCAGTTTAGAGATATTGAACCAAATCATTTAAGATGAATTGAAGTAAATCCATTAAATCCTAATTTGGAAGTATTAAATAATTTTGACCAAAATGGTAATTTAATCGGTCAATTGCTTATTCCCAAGAATGGATTTACTGCGAGCAGCACTTATTCAACGGGTGCGGGTTGGGGTAAAGTTGATTTAACAAATGCATTTAATTATAGTTTTGCACAACTACCAAATTCTTTTTTTAAATATCATCAAAATATTACAGATTTTGTTTTCCCATCTCCAATGTCAACATTAGGATCCCAACAATTGCGATTTACATATCCCAATTCGTGCACATTCCCATTTTGAGACGGAACTCAAGGTGTGACTGGCTGATATGCAGCATTTGGTTATGCGTGAAAATGTAAGATTTACGTACCATCTGAAGCGATAAGTTGATATGAATCACAATCAGATTATGATGGTTGCACAATCCTTCCAATACAATAAATAAAATCATTTCGACTCATTGGATCCACTGATTAATTTCGCTTTGGCTTACTAACAATTTTCTAAAAATAAGTGCTCTTTTTTTTTTTTTTTTGATGTAAACTTTAACTATATTGAATCTAAAACATAAAAAAATATATGAAAATTTTAAAAAGCTCAGTTAGTTTATTATTGGTACTCGGGGGGGGAATTGGTCTAACTAGTTATTTGACAAGTTGTAGTTGTAGTAATTCTACTCCTACTCCATCTAAACCCATTCCGTTTACTGATGAATATTTTGAATGAACCACAAGCGCTGACAAATTAACTATTACTGGATTACAAAGCGGTGTTGATTTAAGTAATTATGATACATTATCGATACCCGCCACATATACTGATGGGAACAGTGACACATATTTTATAACTGCAATTGGAGTGGATGCGTTTAATGATGTATTTAACGATTCAGGCACAAACACCATCACACTTCTAAATTTAGTCAATGCTAGTAATTTGCTAAGCATCAACGAAAATGCATTTTTTGATTGTTCGGGATTTACTGGTTCATTAACAATTCCCAATTCAGTAACTGATATTGATGATTATGCATTTTACGGATGCTCAGGTTTTAATGAAATATTAACAATTGGTAATTTGGTAATTAATGTCGGTAACCGTGCATTTTCTAGAGCGCGATTTACAAACGTTATTAATAATTCACAAAATTTTAACTTGGCAGATAATGTCGGTAATGCTAAAGTATTAATTTCTGCATCTTCAGGAACAGGCTTGGATTACGAAAACGGTTCGGTAGTTGGTTGTATTGCGTTTGGTCAATTAACAATTCCCGATTCTGTAACTAGTATTGGTTATAAGTTATTTGATGCTTGTTCGGGGCTCACTGGACCATTAATAATTCCTGATTCAGTGATTACTATTAATCAATGAGCGTTCCGCACTTGTTGAGGATTTACTGGAGCATTAACAATACCTAATTCGGTGATTAGTATTATTGGTTATGCCTTTCAAGGCTGTTCGGGATTTACTGGTTCATTAACAATTCCCAATTCAGTAACTGATATTGGTAGTGGCACTTTTGAAAGCTGTACGAGAATCGATACTATTAATGTTTCTGATTGAACTACGATACCGACAATTGGTAATTATGCTTTTTTATATTTTAATACTGAAGGAGGAATAGTTTTAGTTCCTTCAAACTATGATGATCTTGGTATAACGATAAGCACATTTAAGGGTTTACCAGACACTTGACAACTTCAAGTGATTTAGTTCATTCACATATTTTCATAAAATCTGTGTCTTTTTTTTTTTTTTTTGAAGTTATAATTTATCCATGATTTTAAATAGTCTTTCACACACACACACACACACACACACACACTTGCGAATTAAGTAAGTTAATTTTTTCAACACAAACAAAGTGGTCCAACCGACTACTTTGTTTTTTGTTTATGCCTAAGTTGGTAAAAGTGAAATAGTTATGAAGAAATTTTCATTTAAAAAACTCGCAACCGTTTCACTATTCTTTACTAGTATCATTTTTACATCCGCATTTACTACTTGTTTCATTCCTACAATTTCAACTAGTCATTCTAATGATCAACCCAATGC
>JAITRQ010000011.1 GCA_031288285.1 Mycoplasmataceae bacterium | reverse complement strand
GATCCATCCACAGCGGTATGAGATAAAACTCATGTAATTGTTGGTGATGAAACACATAGTGGTAGTTATAAAGTTACAGTTAGTGTTAAACCTAATGATCTTATTTATACAGGAACTGTAGATGTTTATTATTTGGTTAAACGGAATCAAGCAACGTTTTCTGATGTTTTGTTTACACTCCCTTCTACTATGTCTTATGATAAACGGACACAATCTGCAGTACAAATTTTTGAGTTATTATTAGTGGTTCTAAGTTGTAATTCTCTTGAATATCATTCAATACTAACCAATAAAACTTGGCAATGAGTACGTACGCAAGACACCGACAGTTATACTTTGACAATTTCTAGCGATCCTTTATATCTAGACATTACACAAACTTTTTCTATAACAATTGATCCAAATACGACTGATTACTTTACACTTACTTATGATCAATTGAATGTTCAAAGTCAATTTGGTTGAAGCGGATGAACTGCTGGTTCTATGCGATTTTATAAAATGAGCGAAAATTCAAATTGTCTTTATTTAATAGATGAGACAGTAGCGGCTAGTGGTTCTAATGCTAGAATTGATGGATCATTGGAGGGTGTTGATCCAGTGGTAGGTAGTGAAATTATTGATCCTAACACAAATTATCATGGTATTGTTTCAGGTTTTATTTCCATGATGTGAAATGATTTGGAAAGGGGACCTTTTGGATCTTTATCATCAACTAATTTAAAAGGTTCTCTAACAATTAATAGTGAATTTTGCTTGAATATTCCTAGAAATTTTGTTAGGTATGAACTAGGTCTTAATTCGGTAAACATGCCAACAAATTCGAACATTCAATATTGTGGATCTAATTCATTTTTAAATTGTACAGTTCCAAATATTGTCGTTCCCGCATCGTGTAATTATTTTTCGTATGCATGCTTTGGTAGAACAGAAAGCGGGTTAGGTGTCCCCACCCCAAGTACTTTAACATTTAAATCCGAGCAATTTGTTGGTTATATGCCAAACGATGGCACGACATATGCTTCTATTTTGTACGGTTTACGATATACACCATTAGGTGATGGTACAGGTAAAGGGAGACTTTATGTTAAAAACGAAACACTACGTCAACAGTATATTAATGATCCTAACTGAAGTACATTATTAAAAACAGGACCAGATGGACCTACTTTAGAGGATATGATTCAAGTTGATCAAACAAATTAGATTTTAGATTATTAAGAGTTTAGTTTTGAAAAAAAACTGTATCTTTTTTTTTTTTTTTTGAAGTTATAATTTATTCATGATTTTAAATAGTCTTTCACACACACACACACACACACACACACACTGGCGTATTGAGTGATTAAATTTTTTAAACACAAAAAAAGTTGTCTGTTATACCAATTTTTTTTTGTTTAAAAAATTAAATTACTTATTTCGCAAGTGTGTGTGTGTGTGTGTGTGTGTGTGTGAAAGACTATCTAAAATCATGAATAAATTATAACTTCAAAAAAAAAAAAAAAAAGACACAAATTTTATGAAGATTGTGTTAATGCATTAGACTTCTTGAAGACTTCAAGTGTCTGGTAAACTAGGAAATGTACTTAACGTGATGCCAAGATCGGAAGGAACGATAACCGTTCCGCCATCAGTGTTATTGAAACCTTCAAAAGCATAACTTTCAATTATTGGTACTGAAGTTCAAGCAGAGACATCGATGATGTCAAATGCTGAACAATCTTTGAATGCGCTATGACCAATATTATCCACTAAATTACCAATCGTTAATGTTTCGTTAAAACCCGAACAACCCTCAAATGCATTATGACGAATTTCGATCACTGAATTAGGAATTGTTAATGTTCCGATAAATCCTGAACAACCATGAAAAGCATTAGTACCTATACTAACTACTGAATTGGGAATTATTAATGAACCAGTAAAACCCGAACAAAGCGCAAAAGCACCAGTACCTATACTAGTTACTGAATTACCAATCGTTAACGAACCAGTAAATCCATAACATCTAACGAAAGCACCTTCACCAATACTAGTAACAGAATTAGGAATTGTTAATGAACCTGTTAATAGGTCGCAAAAATTGAATGCCCATTCACCAATGGTTTGCAAATTAGTAGCATTAGTTAGATCAAGTTTAGTAATACTATTATGTTCAACATCTCCAAATTCGCCTTGAAACGCTCAATCGCCAATTGCTGTTACACGATATTCAATATCGTTATCAATGCATGTTGCAGGTATTGACAAAGTGTTGTATTTTTTTAAATCGGGATTATCTTTTAATCCAGTAATAGTTAGTTCATTACTACTTGTTGTCCATGTAAAATATTCATTAGTAAACGGAATAGATCCGTGAGGAGAGATAGAATTACTGCAACTACAACTCGTTAAATAACTGGTTAGACCAATTCCCCCACCTAGTACTAGTAATAGACTAATTGAACTTTTTAAAATCTTCACGTGTTTTCTCCTATTCTTAAGTTAAACTAGGTTAAATATATCTCAAAAAAAAAAAAAAAAGACGCAATTTTTATGAAAATACACAAATGAATTGATTATGTTTTTAAGATATTTTTGAAATTTAAAAAGCATTAAAACAGATTATTGTAATTACGAACTAACAGTTCAATTACTAATATTAGATCCCACTACATTTTTTAAATCTGAGCCTCAACTACCATGTAATGTACACGTTGATTTATTAACGGCATTGTGAAACGAATCTTGAGCAGCGGCAGGATATCTAAAGCGATTAGAAAAATTATTACTTGGTAATGTAACTTGCGTTAAGCAACGACAATCATATAGCATGATACCAATACCTTGAACCGCATTTAATGATGATAAATCAATTTTCTTAAGACTAAAATCATTAGCAAAAAAATCATTTTCAATGAATAATACACTGCTAAAACCAGAAAGATTTACTGATGATAAAGCCGGATCATCGTTTAAAAAATTACTCGAAATTGTTATAACTTTGGTTCAATTTGACAAATCAACAGATTTTAAAGAAAAATCGGATGACATAAATCCGTCACCAATACTAGTTACTTGTGATAATGGGGATAAATCTATATTCGAAAGACTAAAGTTATTAGACATAAAATTTGATCCAATCCCATTAACTTCGCTTAGTGTCGATAAATCGACTTTTTTCAACGCCGGACATGAAGCTAGAAAATTCCGACTAATAGAATTTACATGGCCGAATAATCTTGGAAGTTTTATTTCTTCTAAACTACTGAAATCATACAAAAAATCATCACCAATTCGATCAAATGTTCCGTCCATATTACCAAAAAGAATATCAGTGGTTATTCATCGATCTTCGTAAGGAATATCATCCATAGTTAAAAAACCATCAGAAAAAGTTAGATCCATCACTTTAGAAGCACCATCTGTTTGCAAAAGAACACACGAATCATTAGGAATTGAATCTAGAACATAGTAATTAATCGTTAAAGTATTAGTTGCACTACTAGAGAATGCTGTTGATATTAAATTAATTTGACCATTTTCAACTAGTGGCGTTCCATAATCATGATAATCCAAAGTGTTTGTGCTAGAGTAAAAACTAAAACCTTCTGGTAAAGGTGTATTAGGATCAACACTAATTGTCCCACCTTTACAAGAATAATTAAAATAATTTTGATATGGCACAGCAATTGCGGTCGGACCATCAATTGATAAATCGTCCGGAACTGTATAAAGTGTTAGTGTCACACTTAATAAAGCGTTACTTATGCTTTGATTGTTAGGTACAAATCCAATATCAAAATTACCGTCAACAGTCCCATCTCACGTTAATAAACCACTATTTGAACTAGAAAATGTTATTCCTGAACCAATAGGAGTTTTGATTGATCACGTACCTGAACTAGTAATATCAACACCTGTATTGTCAATTGCTCGATATTGAAAACTGTCATTAGCCCCTTGATAGCCAATTAATGATGCTGAACCATAAATGGTACAGTAAGATGGTGTAGGAATGGGTGAAATCGTATTAAATGTTACCTCTATTGATCCCGCTGTTAGTCCAATGAAATTACAATAAATAAAAAATGCACCATCAACAGCATTTGCAGTTCAACTTAATAATCCGTGATTGTCAATGCTTACACCAGTTGGAGCATTACCCAATGTTCAGACCGCATTATTAATGTTTTCACCAATATTATTAGTAGCAATGTATTGTATGTTACCTGTTTGTCCAGCTATACCATGAATTGTTGGCGCGCCATATACGTTGATACTGGTTGGTACTGGTTTTATTTCCGAAATAGTAAGTACAACGTTCAAATCTGACCCTGTCAGCGTACCACTAACACAACGAATCGCAAATGTATAAGTACCAGCACTCAAATTATTTAATCAACTAAGTGTTCCATTACTAATTGTTAAACCAGTGGGCGGATTATTAATTAAACTTCACATGGAAGTGTTAGTAATATTACTGCCCATATTATCAATGGCACTATAACTACTATTCTCTTCTTGACCCACAATACCGTTTAAAACAGTCGCACCATAAATTGTGAAAGTGGTTGGTGTGAAAGTATTGATTATTTTTACTTTAACATCGTGTCTGGTAGTAACAATTCCTTGCGTAGATGCTTGGATATCTAATGAATATGTTCCAGCGGTACTAACATTTCATGTCAGTTCGCCAATTTTACTACTACTAAATCTAAACCCTTCGACAGAATTAATAATTACTCATGTGCAGTCACTTGTTACGTCTTTACCTGTATTTTCGACAGCATTTAATTGTGTATCATCAGTCAATTGTCCTTTAATGCTGTCTGCACCATAAATATTGATACTATTCGCGGTTTCAGATTTACTAGCACAATTGCTTAAAGTCAACGTTGTACATGTTGCAAGACCGATCGAACTAATTAATCAAAAAACAGTAAAGTTTTTTCATTTTTTTAGGAATTTCATCTCTTTTTTTAACTCTCTTATTTACTAATTTTGTACGACGAATTATATGAAGATGAGTTCTTGCGTAGTTGAATAATGCTCATCGGATTTATGTTTTGTACTGAATAAATATTTTTGTTAGCGTGTTAGATCATTTTAAAAGTATGTAAAATGTGTTATTTGATGATGAGTTTGGTACAATATAATTGATTTACAAAAAAAGGATATATTGGTAAACTATGAACATTGATCAAAAAAAATATTTACTTACAAAAGAAGGTATTAGTAAATTAAAAGAAGAATTAAACCATTTAATCAATGTTAAACGACCTGAGGTAATTAAATCCATTCAAGAAGCTCGCGAACAAGGTGATCTTTCTGAAAATGCTGATTATGATGCAGCCAAAAACACCCAACACGAGATTGAAAAACGTATTGAAGAAATTCATGAAATTCTTAACTATGCTGAAATTATTAAAACAAAAAAATCTGACGAACTTAAAGTCAAAGTAGGTTCAACAGTTACTATATACGATTCATCAGAAAGAAAAGAAAGTGAATATGAAATTGTGGGTGAAGTAGAAGCTGATCCAGATCATAATAAAATATCTAACTTATCACCATTAGCTAAAGCAATTTTAAATAAAACCGTAGGTACTCAAGTAGAAATTCACGGTGTTGAAGAACCGTATAAAATTAAAATTCTTAAAATTACCTACTAAATGAGTAATTATAAACGCGATAAAAACAAGCAATTTTTAGATAAAAAACGGCTACTAATTATTAGCTTTTGTTTAGTTGCGTGTATCGCATTAATTGCCGTGGCTTTCGTAACCGTTTTGAAAATTGATATTCAATCACTGTGAGCAAACATTGCGGTGGCATTTAAACGCAATCCATCACTAGTGACTACGCTTTTTATTGCCTTATCATTATTTTTTATACTAAGAGCATGAGGCAATGTCTATGCCTACACACTGCGTTTACGAAACGAAGGAATCAAAGTCAGTTTTAAAGACCAGTGTGTGTGTGGATTCACAGTATGTTTTTTAGCAGCGGTGACACCAGCGAATTTTATTACTGATCCCTATGTAATCTTTTGATTAAAAACTCATGGTTTAAAAACTTATAAAGCCTCCGCACAAGTTTTAGTAACAGATTTTATTTGACATATTTCCCAAATGTTAATTACCTGACCATCATTTGTATTGTTACTATCGGAGCATTATTACGATATTGTTAGTGATACAGCCGGAAGATTAATTTTTTGATTAATTATTATTGGCATTGTTATTGATGTTGTGATAGTGGTTGCTTTATTTACGATTTGTTTTTGAACAAAATTACACATGATGATGTCGTTGCTCTTTAATAAAATAAAAAAAGTATTGCGCTTGCATTACCACACACGTGAAGAAGTAAGGCAAAAATATTTAAACGATGCAGTATTACGTTCAGAAGTCATTCGGTTATTAAGGGCATGAAAACTCGTGATTGCTAGTAGTTTGGTATTTCTGATTCCATTATTGTTTTCGTTCGTTTTCATGTTCGTAGCAATTTTGGTTATTTGGGACAAGGACTCAGCCTTAACCTATCATCCATGGCAAATCATTGATGCCACAATCGTAACTTTAACTGCTAATAAATTTATGCCAATCCCCGGCGCGGAATTAAGCACAGAAAAAACATTGCAACTTTTGCTTGAACGCGGTGGGGGAATAAGTGGCAATAATGTTGACGAAAAATATGTTTCTAATATTGTCACTAACGGGATTTTAATTTGAAGAATTTCAATCCAATACTTACCCGCGATCATCGGTATTAGTATTTTTGGAGCAATGATTGGTGGTAATATTAAAAAAATAATTAAACACGAAAAAATCTTTCGCGATTAATGTCAACTTGACAAATTGACTTCTTTCTTTATAATTAACACTATTAATCTTTAAATCCGTTTAACGATTAAGTAGCATGTGGGAGACAAAATAATTGTCGCTATAAACCACGTAGAGTGTCTTAATAATGAAGAAGGAGGGAACTTGTGGCTGCTAAAAAAACAATCACACGAATTGCAAAAATTCAATTAATCGGGGGACAGGCTAAACCTGGACCAGCATTAGCTAGTATTGGTATTAATATGGCTGAATTCACCAAACAATTTAATGACAAAACCAAAAGTCGTAATGGTGAAGTTGTTCCGTGTGTTATTACTGCTTTTAGTGATAAATCTTTTACTTTTATTACCAAGACTTCACCCACTAGTGTGATGCTTAAAAAAGCCGCTAAATTAGAAACCGCTGGTAAGAACCAGATTACTGATCATGTTGCCACAATTTCGAAAGCGCAAGCTTTAGAAATTGCTAAATATAAATTAGTTGATTTAAATGCTTATGATGAAGAAGCCGCATTGCGTATGGTCGCAGGCACTGCTAAACAGATGGGAATCAAAATTGAAGGTGTTGACTTAGCACCCAAAAAAACCATAAAAGATAGTAAAAAATAATTATGTCACGTAATAAAAAATACCTTGCTGCTAAAGCATTAATTGATCCTAAAAAACATTATTCAATTGTTGAAGCAGTGAATCTTGCTAAAAAAACTTCAACCACAAAATTTGATGCTTCAATTGATATCGCTATCAAATTAAACCTCGATACTACCAAAGCTGAACAACAACTACGAGGTGCAATTGCTTTACCTTATTACTTGGGTAAACAAACTAAAGTATTAGTTTTAAGTGAAACATTAACAGCTGCAGAAGCCAAAGATGCAGGGGCAGATTATTATGGTGGTAAGGATAAAATTGACGAAATCAAAGGTGGTTGGTTAGATTTTGATGTGATTATTACCACACCGAAATTTATGCCTGAATTATCTAAATTAGGAAAATTATTGGGACCTAAAGGTCTAATGCCCAATCCGAAATTAGGAACTGTGACAACTGATGTTGTCAAAGTTACCAAAGAATTTAAAAAAGGTAAAGCCAACTATCGTACCGATACTTATGGTAACATCCACATGGTAATTGGTAAAGTTTCAGCCGCGGCTGAAAAAATTGTTAAAAATATTGAAGCTTTGCTTGAGTTTATTTCCAGCAAACGTCCCGCAACGGTCAAAGGTGATTATATCCAAGGTATTTATATCTCGACCACAATGGGACCAGCTATTAAAATTAGTCTCGTCCATTAATTAGTCATTATGTTTAGTAAGTCAACAAACTACCAATCTTTGAAACAAAAGATTCGTTGTCGTTTTACTAAATATTATTTACATCAAAATATTTTACCAGCGCTAATTTCGTGTGTTTTTATTCCTGTATTACAGCTTATATCCTACTTAGTGTGTACTAATATTCAATACGTACTCTATATTAACGGTTATCATTCATTCTCAGTTGCATTACCTATAGACAAAACCATCCCCTACTTACCGCAATTTTGAATAATTTATTTTATAGTATCTGAACTTTTTTGGATATCATCTTTTTTAATAATTTATTTTTTACTAGATGAGCGACAATATTACACATATTGCTGGTTTTGTATTATTTGCATAGTAACGATTTCAATAGTTTGAATTTGTTTTCCTTCTTATGACTATCAGCAACAGATTGATGCTAATAACATGCGAATCCAATCTTTTTGCACATTTCCTTCGGGACATTGCTTTACTTTAACCGCTTCTTTATTTGCGGTATTTAACAAAATTAAAGGTAAGCGATATAGCAAATGAATTGCACGAGCGTATTTCCCCGCAATGACGGCATTGTGTTTATCTTCAATCTTTCTAACCAAACAACACTATCTACTAGATTTACCAATTACTGTCAGCATTATGCTGTGTTGTTATGTTATTAGTACAAAATTCATTAACTGCAATAAGTTTCTTAATGATTTTTTCATTAAATTAGTTAATTGCTTCTGACCATTTTCTAGCAATAACTAGTGAATTTATGTACCATGCATTATGGATGTATTAGAATATATGCATATAGTTTTTTAATGTGAACAATCAATCGCAATTACGTCAAAAACGTTTATTTCTAGACAGTCATATTGTCAAAGCGGTTTTAATTGTTTCATTACCTGCATTAGTAATTGCGATTATGTCGGGATTATACGCTTTTGCTGATCAACTGTTAATGGTGAATTTAATTCCTAAACTTTCTTCATCCCAACACATGTTTGCTGCTGATCAAAATGCTTACAATTATTTCAAAGAACACTATGATGGTTGAATCGCCAATAATATTCATGTCAGTTGGTGTGATCCTGCAACAGTTGTACGAGCAGCAGTTGCTTATAGTGCGCCGATATTAGTAATTGTTAATGCAGCAGCACTATTAATCGGTAATGGTGTTTCAATTAACTACACAAGATATAACGGGCAAAAACGTTACGATGAAGCGCGACGTGCGTGAACTTTAGGATTTTGATCCAATTTAATTTTTGCAATATTAATATCATTAATAATTATTGTTTCGACAGAATCAATCATCCATTTAGAACAAGGTAACTCCTTGCAAAAATCACTAGATCAAATCAAGAATCAAGTTAGTGATCAAGATTTCAATTGTATCAAGGCGGTTTATCAAATCGCTTTTGATAAAACATTTGAATTTGATAAGCTATTTATTTACATCGTTGGTGCGGGAGCAACTTTTGCAGTTTTTACCCAATTTTTTGCCCTACTTGTGATCTCTGAAGGCAAGCAAGCTTTCATAGTTATCGTTGCAGTCATTTGTAATGCATTCAACATCTTGCTAGATTTTTTACTTATTAAATATGCCCAATTAGCAATGTTAGGAGGGGCGATTGCGCTAGTATTTGGTTGAGCACTTAATGCTTTAATTTATTTTGTTTACATCTGGTATCTTGGTAATAAAGGTGTCATCAATTTACATATCAAATATTTGAAACATTTAAATTGAAGCGGATTAAATATGTGAAGTATTTTTTCACTTGGATTACCTTCGTTTTTGCGTAATCTTTCAATGGCATTAGCGGCGACGATTCAATTGTGACTTTTAGCAAAAGTCACCGCACATACAGGTGGTGGATATAGTAATTCGGAATATCAAGATATTTATGGAGCGATTAACCCCATTTATAACTTGTTTTACACCGCAGAAGTAGGAATTATCAATGGTGCACGAATTACTTGTGCATACAACTATGGTGCAAAAAATTACAAACGCGTGCGACAGTCTTATTGAATTTTAAACGGATTGGGAGCATTATATGGATTGATTACATTTGTAATTATTTACTTCACATTAAGCGGACCATTATTATCATTATTCAACATCACTAAAAATGCTAATCCCACCAAATTTCAACATGCTCAATTAATGTTACTTATTGCAATGTTGCAAATGCCCATATTCAGTATTGGCATTGGTGGAATGATGCTATTTCAAGCAACGAATCGGTGGTGACAAGCATCGTTATGCGGTATTATGCAAGGTTTGATCTGTGCTGTACCAATATCGTTTTTAATGCAATGGGCTGCTATCACACATCAAAACATTAATTTGTTCTTGTGAAACCCATTCTTAATATTATGTATAACCGTTATTATTGTTTTTGTTTGAAGTGTGAGCTACATGTACAAAAACTTTGTCAAAAATAACGAACAAATTTCTTAATTTGTAAGACTATTTAACTAAACGGTTATACCATTCAACCACGTATGTTTCGTTAATTTCTTGGTTTAATTCTTGACGTTCAGGAAAACGTACATATTTACCGGTCTTGTCTTTAGAGTCAACTTGCACAAATGCTAATGTACCAACTACTGATTCAGGATTAGCTAAAGGAATTTTTCGTGATTTTTCTTTAATACTAATATTACTACCAGTCGTAACAATCGTTGAAGCAATATCGCATTTTTTACCATTTAACATAATATGTCCATGAGTTACAAGTTGTCGAGCACTACGTCGAGTCGGTGCAAAACCCATTCGATAAACCAAGTTGTCTAATCGCGACTCAAGGACAATCAATAAATTAAGTGCCGTTGAACCTTTCATTTTTTTGGCGATTGTGAATAAACGACGAAATTGGCGATCGTTCATACCATACATTAATGCAATTTTTTGTTTTTCAGCTAATTGTTCACCGTATCCAGATAATTTGCGATTAGCCATACCATGTTGTCCAGGAGCATAAGTACGCTTTTTACCTTTAGAAAATTCTTTATTATTTTCTAGTATTGAAAAACCCAAACGACGTGCTTTACGGTTGATACTTCCAGTATATCTTGACATATGATGGGAATTATTATATTACCAAAAATTATTTTTTTTACGTTTGCCTAACATTTTTCTATAATTTGTCTCTAATGCCACTAATTAAAGAAGCGTGTGTTGAAAATGAAACGCAAATTGATACTGCAGTTAAAACTAAGGCTAATCGTATTGAATTATGTAGTCGTTTAGATTTTGGTGGACTCACACCATCAATTGATTTAATCAATTATGTAATCGCTAAAAAAATACCTGTAGTTGTAATGATTCGTGTTAATGACAAATACAATGCAACATGGTGGGAGTATCGTAAAATGTTGACTCAGATTCGTAAGTTACGTAATTTACAAATTGAGGGATTTATTTTTGGATTGCTTGATAAAAAAGGATTTATTGACTATAAAAGAAACAAGAAACTAGTTAAAACATGCAGAGATAAACAAAAAATATTTCACATGGCATTTGATGAATTTGCCAACTGACGCGAAGCAATTGACAAATTAACAGTTATTGGCTTTAACCGTATTTTAACTAAGGGTGGTAAAGATATTGCTGAAAAAAATTTAAAGCAATTGCGTGATATCTACGAATATGCCCGTGGTAAATTAGAAATCGTTGCGGGTGGAAAAGTGAACGATGACAATTATATGAAAATTGCTAATAGTACTGGTATCCAGCAATTTCATGGTCGTAATTTGGGAATGAAATAATGAGTGCGCAACGCCAATTAGTCGTTATTATCACAAAACTGTGTAAATCGCTAGGAATCAAAATACAGCAATATGCATCAGGCTGAATTTTAGAATTAACTTATAAAAATAAGTCACAATTAATCTACGGATACAAATTTCCCGTTGATAAATCAACTGTCCAAATGTTATGTGATGATAAAGCGGGGTTAAGCGAAAAATTGAGTAATTCCAAAATTCCGTGCGTCATGCATTGATATGTAATGTCACCAAATAATTGGCATTACCAAAAACTAACAACTCCGCCTTTAGCAACAGCCAAAAAATTGTTGGCAGAATTAGGCACAATTGTTGTCAAGCCAAATATCGGTACGGGAGGGGAACACGTTTATAAAATTGTTAGTAATAGTGATTTAAACACTAAAACTCAAATTATTTTCCAAAAATATCCTGCACTGTCATTCGCACCATATTACCAAATACAAAATGAATATCGCGTCGTTTTGATCAAGCAAAAACCTTATTTAATTTACGAAAAAGTAAAAAACAAATCTTGAAAACACAATTTAAGTCAAGGAGCAAAAGTAAATATCATTTTATCAAAACCACTCAAAACCAAATTAAGTACACTAGCATTAAATGCCGCTAAGGCTATTAATATTAATTTTTGTGCGGTCGATATTATTCAAGTGGATAACAAATTAATGATTTTAGAAATTAATAGTGGCCTAATGTTTGAACAATTCAGCCAAATTAAGCCTAATCTGCAAATTGTTAATCATATTTATCGAACAATACTCAAATACATGTTTAACATAAACTAGGTTTCTCACTGGTGAGCGATATTTCATTTGGTTTGTTTGATGATTGGATCAATCATCAGAATTAACGAAGTTAGGATAACTGAAATTACAGGGACTTTAATACTGTCAACCACGACGCGGGGAATTAGATAGTAAACTGCACCAATTTGCACTCATACATCAGGTGGTTTGCCATTCACATAGGTTAAATATGAAACCGTAGTAATTGGACCTAATAAAAACGAAAAAATGAGCACACTAATAGTCACTAGCGAAGATGCATAAATAAACGTTATTAACTTTCAAGTTTGTGTTTTATGCGCATTAATTTGGTACAGAGTAAAACACTCAGTCAATATAAAAAAAATAGCAATTAATGTAATAGCTAAATAACGATAAATTTTATACACATTCGAACTATAGTGAGTTGAAACATTAGGACTTAATCACATAATTAAAACCGTGTAAGCAATTACCCCAAAACCAATGCAAATAATTTGTTGAATAACCACATCTATTAAAATGTTAACTTGCGGATTATCACGACGTAATGTTGCTCATCCCGCAAAAATTCCAGCCAAAATTCCCATGGCTGGTTCTTCGATTGCATACATTCAAAATCACACTGTACCATGCCCGGCAGTGATAAAAAAAGCAAGTGTATTAGAAATTAAACCAAAAATTGCACCATAAGCTAAACCAAAATACCAGCCAAATATTAACACTGGTAAAGTGGTAAACGAAATTGACAATACTACTTCGGGAATATAAAACGATACATATTCAAAGACTATTCGCAACGCTAGTAAAAAAGCGATGATTAGCAAAGTGCGAATTGAAGTAAAAATTTTTATTGGGTAAAACGGTAGTAAAAATTGAATTATCTTATTAGGTCGTTTAATAAGTTTTTTAGACATTTACTTAACGATATTATCAGATCCTGAAGTACTTGCTGAAGACATTTCGCGAATGTATTTTTTAGTTAATTCGTTCAGTAAATCAGTATCTTGCTTAGGATTAAAATAACGGCAACAAAAATATAGTGCAGTTAACAAACCCAAAATAACGAAAAACACAATATATCCAATGAATCATGCATAAACAGCAAACGGGTTATTTTCGACAAAACCTTGGCAAGCTTCTGAATGAATATCACTAAAAATACGTAAATCACCTGCAAGACCACCAAAAATTACAATTAGAGCCATAAAAAGACTAATAAAGCAAAGCAAATGTGTATGAAAATAGAATTTGCGACTATCGTTAGACTTAAAAATTTTTTTGCTAATGAATGGCGTTACGATTTGGTAAGCAAATCACAATAATATAAGTGCCATACCAAAATACATTACCGCATCACCATACAATGATCCACCCGCATTACCAGTGTCATACGTATACATTGGTCTAGATAACATCATTCCTACACCCAAAATAACATTAGAAACGCAACCTACTAACGAAACAATTACAGCAAGTAATTTAAGAAGCAAAATAATTTTAGGACGAGTTTTGTATATGTAAATCTTACCTTCATTCATTTCTTTTTGAATTCTTAATTTTGCCATATTAATCAATAATGGATTTTGTTCAGGAGCGATCGTACCAAATAACTTATTTGCATTTGAAGACATTGAATCAAAAGCATTTTGATATGTGGGTTTATCGCTCACAGTTGGAACATCAATTTGTACTTCTTTACCAGCAATTAAACTTGCCATGTCAATATGAAATATGTTTTGGATAAAAACCGGAAAATAATTAACTTCGTCTTCTAAACTATCATCCGCTGAATACGTAACTTGTTTATCTAATACAAATGCGCGGTTTGATAAATTCTTATACTTATTGATAAAACTAGTAGATTTAAGTTTGACAACATTATTAGTTCTTTCTAAAAATCCCAAAATATTTAACTGCTTTTCAATGACGGTTTGTAGACTAGAATTTTTGGATATATTAGTCGCCATGCTTGAAGCATTTAAAACTGCTTGCAAATTTGTTTCAACTTTTGTTTGTAATGACTTGAAATTAGACATAGTAAAGTTATTTTAACAATTGAATTTTTAACGCGTGGTGCGGTGATATTAAACTGCGTTTAATATTATAGTCTAACTTGTAGAGGTCATTAAGCATATTATCAAACTTAATTAATGGCGTACTATGAATGATATTGCGATTGTTTAATATCATGAATTTACTTATTCCCATTTTAATTTCCATATCAGTGCTAGATAAATTATTGGATAAAGCCATTTTAATCAAGCGCATTGTGAAAATTTGACTTGCTAATATTGTTATTAATTCAGCTGGTTGATATTTAATTCTGATTAAAGAATCATATAGTCTTATTAATTCAATTTTCTTATTGAAGAGTCAATAATTTACTAATTTAAATATATTTTCCTCCGTCGCTATACAAGTAATATTATCAACAAGAGCTTGGTCAATCAATTTGCTATTAGTAGCTAAAACCAATTTATTAGTTTCGTTAATTATTATGAAAGGATCATTTGGAAGTAATGATTCGTAATTTTCCATTATTAGTGGATTAAGAAAGTCGCAATGACTAATTCGTAAAATTTTATTAATCAATGCGTGTTTGGCACTTAATGAAAATTTAGTACATTTTTTTATCTTAAAAACATTTGTACTAGCAATTACAATCGAATTAAAATCAGTAATATTTTTGGTGCTAACAAATAAATGTATTACACCAACAAATTGTTTAATATATTCAGTGAGCATCAAGTCAAATTTATCTTTTTGAATTAAAAAATCAGCATTTTTAATAATAAAAATGGGTTGAATAAATAAATCAATTTGACTTATTTCGTCAATGATATTTTGATAATTATTTTTAAATATTAAATGTTTAATGTTACGTTGGTCAAACTGCTCGCTTAATACATGCGCCTCATACGCGAGTGTATCTTGGTCATGACTAAAATAAATATTAATCATCGTGGTAATGGTAATTTATCAATATTATAGTTAAGAAAATAGCCTGATAATATATAACCTCTACTCATGGCGCAAAAGGATTAATGTAAATTTTAATATTGTTAACTAATGCTATCTTAATTAATCACCATGCACCACTAGTAATGTAATCTTGTAATGGTAAAAATCATACTATTCAAAAAGTGAATAATAAAGCCAAAAAAATAAAACAAAAGAAATAAGCAAAAATGAATGAATTAAATAAAACCCAAAAACTTATATAGCGATTCATAGTTAATACAAAAGGTAAACTAATTACGATTGCAATTAAATTTATTAAAACTTTTTCTAAAAAAATATTATTGATATTTAGCGTTCCGATAAAAATAATCCCAGCCGTACACAAATAGCTCAAACAAAATCCTGCATTAAATGCGATTGAAGGACCTAATAACAACGAAATTAGCCCTGATAGCCCTAATATTTCATACGGACTATTGCATCGTCTACGCAAAAATATCGATAATATTAACGTCGAAAACACTCTAAATGCACTAACAGCAAAATTGAGAAAATATAAATACACAAAAATAATAGTAGTGCTAACTAAGTTCGCTATGGCGTAACGCTTCTTAAATATAATATTAATAATTCTCTTAATTATTGCTAAATGGAACCCGCTAACAATAATTAAATAAACAATTGACAAATCTACCATTCCCCGATAAATCGCTATAGACTGAGAGTTTTTAATATTAAACATTATCAGTTCAATAAAACTAGCAGTTGTTATATTGTAATGATTGTTTATTCAGATGATTGTGTGCTGTCTTATTGAAAAATGCAATACACAATCAATTCATTGACTGAAATGTTCAATGATTAGGTAATTTTTAAATAAAAGATAAAACACGATAACTACGCTAACCGTTAAACTAATAAAAATTCAATAAACTAATTTGATTTTACTTTGGAGCAAATAAATAAAAGCTGGAATGAACAAGAGAAAATAGTAATAAGAATTAAAAACAGCATATATACTAACTGCTGCTAAAGCAAAAAATAATACAAAATGATAATCCCTTTTAGGAGTATCGCAAATTTTCAAGTGTGAATTTTTTCTGAGAAACATTCAGTTGTTCTACTTTCTCATAATGTAAATATGATAAAGAGAGTAAAATTTCTTAAAAATTGCTGTTTTTCATTCATAAAATTTAGAAATCTTTTATCAATAAAATTGGAAAATATTAAAAATAATTTCATAAATATTATCTTGCCAAGATCCTTTAATCAAAAATATGTAATGCAATTTGCAAAGGTAACATTATCATTTCTTCGCAATCATCACGTGTTTTAATGTGGAGATACTATAAATAAATGTGATAAAATCACTAACTACGCGGATGCTTACCCAAGTCTGGTTGAAGGGATCGGTCTTGAAAACCGAAAGGTGATGCAAATCACGCGGGGGTTCGAATCCCTCAGCATCCGCCATGTCGCGGAGTAGAGCAGTCTGGTAGCTCGTCAGGCTCATAATCTGAAGGCCGTGGGTTCAAATCCCACCTCCGCAACCAAAGGTCCAGTGGTGTACCGGTTAACATGCCTCTCTGTCACAGAGGAGATTGCGAGTTCGATTCTCGTCTGGACCGCCATACCAAGGTTTCGTAGCTCAGTCGGTAGAGCAACGGACTGAAAATCCGTGTGTCGGCAGTTCAATTCTGCCCGAAACCACCAGAAAAAACTTAGGTCAAGTAATTACCTAAGTTTTTTTGATGTTTCTAGTAAATTTAAATTGTTGTAAGCCTATTTTTTTTCATCAAGTAAGTATTTTTATTTAGTTTAATATTGCGTTTAACAATCTACGCTAAACTTATATTAATGTAATTTTAAAGATTTTATCAACTATATAACAACAGTGTTAATGGTATAATTCAATTTTATGTTTGACCATAAACACCATCAGACTTTAATCCAACAAATTAAAGAAATTTTAAGAAAAACAATTATTAATTACACTGATGTAATTGATACTTATCGTATTGATATTAATAAAATTAATATTGATGTAAATCGAACTAAAGATTTGAAATTTGGTGACTACGCCTCATCAGTTGTTTTATCGCTAAATCTAGTGTTGGATGAATCACTAAGAATAGCTAATTTGATTGCTACTAATTTACCAAAAAAAATCTTTAAAAAAGTCACTGTAGTGCCACCAGGATTTATTAATATGGAATTGAATCAAGAATGCAATGCAAGAATTATTGGTCAAATCATTAAAGAACAAAATAATTTTGGTCAATTCCGTCCCCAAAAATTATTTTATAACATCGAATTTGTCTCGGCGAATCCTACTGGATTATTGCATGTCGGTCATGCACGTAATGCGGCCATTGGTGATAGTTTATGTCGAATTTGACAGACATACGGTATTGCGGTTAATCGTGAATATTATGTTAATGATGGTGGTAATCAAATTGCGAAATTAGCCTTATCGGTATTTATTCGTTATTTACAATTATTTGATAAGTCAGTATCTTTACCAGAAGATGGTTATCATGGTGAGGAGATAATTGATATCGCTAAAGTTATTAAATCAAAAAATAATGACAAGTTTATTAATGTCAATTATGATTTGACTAAAACGATTAGCGACGATGAAGTAAATAATTTTTTTAGTAATTTCAGTAAAGACTATTTATTGGATATCATTAAAAATGATCTTAAAAACTTTGGTGTTCATTTTGATATCTGATTTAATGAATCCACAATTTACGATAAAAAACTTATTCCTTTAACACTAGATTTAGTAAAAAAACACATTTATCAAAAAGATGGTGCCACATGATTAAAAACTACACCATATGGCGATGATAAAGATCGGGTACTAGTTAAAAGTGATGGTACGAATACTTATTTTTTACCTGATATTGCTTATCATAATGTAAAACTATCCCGAGGTTATGACAAAATTTTTAATATTTGAGGTGCGGATCATAAAAGTTATGCCGACCGAATGGCAATCGCGATTGAACTATTAGGATATCAAAAACAGCAATTCAACGTATTGATCATGCAAATGGTCAAGTTAACACAAAATGGTCAAGAACTAAAAATGTCTAAACGTTCTGGAACATCATTAACAATGCGAGATTTAATTGACAAGATTGGTAAAGATGCTGCCAGATGGTATCTAGTTAGCCAAGCCATTACCACCCATTTAGATATTGATGTAGATCGTGCCGTTGCCAAATCCAATAATAATCCTATTTACTATGTGCAATATGCCCATGCACGCATTAATCAATTGATTAATAAGGTTAGTTATAAACAACCCCAAAATTACAATTTACTAACCACTCCACATGAACGCGAATTAATTAATCAATTGCACTATTTTAAACATACCATTGAAATGGTGTCTAAAAATTATGAAGTTAATAAAATGACATTATATTTAACTAATCTTGCCAAAACATTTCACGCTTTTTATGCTAATAACAAAATTATTGATCCGCAAAAACTCGAATTAAGTACCCAACGTTATTTTTTAGCAATGGCTGTTAAGCAAATAATTGCTAATGGTTTAAAATTATTAGGTATAACACCTATTAACCAAATGTAACTCTATGTTTAAAAATTATCAACATCAAAATTACGTTGCTACTAAAACAATGACTTTAATCTTTAAAGATCGGTCAACAATGGTTATTCAAAAAGGTACTAGCAATATTATCGGTTGTTCAGCCATTGAAAATCAGGTACATTACCATTGGGGTTTTAATCCTAACTATTTGGAAATCGATAAAGTTGTAATTGATGATGACCAACCGACTGAATTATTTTTTGATCAATTACAATTAAACACATTATTTAATTTAATTAAATAATTGCTAGATGCGATCAATGCCAAGTAAAAATTTAAAAAGAATCATAAAAAATAAACAATTAAACGAACGCAATAAATCAGTCGCTTTTGAACATGTTACGTTTGGGTATAAAGAAGACACTAAAACTTTAGATAACATTAGTTTTGAGATTTATGAAAACGAATATGTTTGTGTAATCGGTCATAACGGTTCTGGTAAATCAACTTTATCCAAATTATTAACAGGATTATTGCAACCGCAAAGTGGCTACATCAAATTATTTGATAAAGCAATCACGCGTTTTAATATTAAAACATTGCGTGATAATATTGGGATCGTTTTTCAAAATCCCGATAATCAATTTATTGGACTAACCGTCGAAGATGATATCGCTTTTGGATTGGAAAATCGCAAGGTTGATCCCAATTTAATGGGTGATATTATTGCTAAGGTAGCAGATATGGTTCATGTCAAAGACTTGTTAAAATTTGATGCTAGCCAACTTTCGGGTGGTCAAAAACAGCGTGTTGCAATTGCTTCAGTATTAGCCATTAATCCTAAAATCATTATTTTTGATGAATCAACCGCAATGCTTGATCCTAAATCTAAAAACGAATTGAAGCAACTAATGCTTATTCTAAAAAATAATTTTAATAAAACCGTAATATCCATTACTCATGACATGGAAGAAGTTGTTGATGCCGATCGGGTGATTATTTTAGAAAAAGGTAAAATCGTTGCTTCGGGTAACCCCCAAGATATTTTTGCCGATCAAGAGTTCTTGCAAAATATCGCTTTAGATATCCCGTTCACTTTAAAATTATCCAAATTATTACATGAACAAAAATTTAACATCAATCCCACGCTTCAGTTAACCGATTTAATTAATCAAATATGTCACAAAAAGTAGAATTCAATCAAGCACAGTATGCGCTTACCGCGAAAGATTTAAAAATAATCTTTGATGAGAAAAGTTCTAACGAAAACGTTGTTTTAGAAACTTTTAACTATCAATTTCACAAGAATAAAATTTATTTCATCATTGGTAATTCGGGTTCTGGCAAAACTTCATTAGTCTCACACTTCAATGGTTTATTAAAATCGAAATATGGTGATTTGACAGTTGGCTCATTAAATATTTTGGCAAAAAAACGCAAAATTAAACACTTTAAAGAATTGCGCAAAACCGTGGGAATGGTGTTTCAATTTCCCGAATATCAATTATTTAAAGATACCATTGAAAAAGATGTAATTTTTGGCCCAATTAATTTAGGGATTGATAAAGAAACCGCCAAACAAAAAGCCAAACATTATCTTAATCTTTTAGGTTTAGATGATACTTTTTTACAGCGTTCACCATTTAGTCTTTCGGGTGGTCAAAAACGTCGTGTTGCTTTGGCGGGAATATTAGCGATCGAGCCACATATTTTAGTATTTGATGAACCAACTGCAGGATTAGATCCGGCCGGTGAAACTGAGATGATTAAAATCATTCAAAGTCTTAAAGACCAAGGCAAAACCATTTTTATTATTACTCATGTTATGGATCATGTCCTATCAATTGGTGATGAAGTTCTTGTGTTAGGCAATAAAAAGCTAATTGCCTCAGGTAAACCTTATGATATTTTTACCAATCATAAATTAATTAGTCAAAATTCATTAGATATTCCCAAAGTGATTCATACCATTAATAAATTAATTAGTCTTGATAGTAAATACAAAGTGTTATTTACAAAACAACCACGAAATATTTATGAATTAGCCCAAACAATTGGACAATTGAAAAGGAGTAAAAATGAATAGCGGTTTTAGTACTTATGTTAATCATCAATCTTTTTTACATCGTTTAAATCCTTCGTTGAAAATTGTTTGAATGTCTTTCGCGGTAGTGATGGTTTTTTTACCAATGGGTTTGTTTGGACAGGCGATTTTGTTACTTGTATGTTGAAGCTTATGGATTTCTGCCAAATTATCGTGACGCGCTATGTGAGATATCATCAAATCCGTTATTTTAATGTTTGCAATTTTATTATTTGTGAACTGAATTGCATATAAAACACCTGGATTTGCTGTTGATGTTACCAATCATGCCAAAATCATTTTTAATATTTCTTCACTTTGAGAACAGTGTTCATGATCTAATCATCTTTATTATTGAACTCATGGTGTTTTGTTTGGCGGACAAACTTATCCGATTACAACTGTCAAACCTCTTGATGGACAATTTGTCAGTCAAAAAGCTGCTGATGGCACGATATTTTATTTAGCATACACCTCGCATTGGTACACTTTATCTTCGCAAGCATTCATTTACACACTATATGTGAGTTTAAAAATTTATCTGATGATTGTCATCATTACGCTCATAATTTCCACGACAAATCCAATCCAACTTTCTTTCGCAATTGAAGACATTTTAAATCCATTAAAAATATTTAAAATTCCCGTTAACGAATGGAGTATGACTATTTCGATTGCATTACGTTTTGTACCGTCATTACTAATTGAATCGCAAAGAATATTAAGAGCACAAGCATCACGGGGAGTAGATTTTAATAATGGTAATTTCAAAGATAAAATCAAAGCTTTAGTTTCATTGGTTGTACCAATGTTTTCAATCGCTTTTTACAAAGCAGATGATCTTGCTAACGCAATGGAAGCTAGATCATACAATCCGCGTTATGCGCGTACACGCTATCGTAATTACCAAATCACAGTCAAAGATTGAATAATCTTCTTCTTTATTTGTATTTTATTAGGACTAAGTATTTATTTTGTAGTTAAAAATGTGATGGTTGGGCCATTTGCGTTTTTTGATGCAATTATCATTCATGGTGCATAGTTAATGAACTACAAAATCACTTTAAGTTATGACGGCAGTAATTTTCATGGCTGAGCAAAACAAGATAATTTACGGACCGTACAAAATGAAATTGAATCTTGTTTAAAGACTTTATACCAGCAAAATATTATTGTCACTGTCGCTGGTAGAACCGATGCTAAAGTTCACGCTTTAGCCCAAATTTGCAATTTTAAAACTAACAAACTTATCCCACCAAGTAATATTGTAAAAGTATTACGTCGCTATTTACCAAATGATATTTATGTGAAAAGCATTAAAAAAATGCCGCAATCATTCCATGCACGTTATGATGCTAAAGGTAAAATATACAAATACTTCATTGCTAATAAAAGACCCAGTGTATTTCAAAATAACTATATTTATTATCATCCCCAAAAATTAGATATGAGATTATTAAAAACTACTGCAAAATTATTTGTTGGTACACACAATTTTTTATCGTTTACCACTAGTAAATTACCCAATACCACCCGCACAATCAATGACATCAAGATTGCCAAAGATAATCAGCAAACTGTAATCACTGTTAAGGGTAATGGTTTTTTAAGGTATATGGTAAGAATGCTTGTGGGTGCAATGTTAGATGTTAGTAATCATAATAAAACAACTAATGATATTCGCGAGCTATTGATCCACCCCAAAAAAGGCGCTAGTATTACCAAAGCTAAAGCATGTGGTTTGTATTTAGTCAAGGTTTGCTATTAACCTTATAATTATCCCAACATGGCACTTTTAATTAAGCGTGGGGAAGTTTTCTATCAACAGCAATTGCAAAAACTTGACATATTAATTTCTGATGGTTTTATCCAAAAAATTGCTGTTGATATTGCCCCCGAAGAGCACAAAATCATTGATGCGAATGGACTAGTTGTTTTACCAGGGCTAGTGGATATTCATACGCACTTGCGTGAGCCTGGCTTTGAATACAAAGAGACAATCAGAACCGGAACACAAGCGGCGGCTCACGGTGGTTTTACCACGATTTGTTGCATGCCTAATTTACATCCTGTGACTGATAGTGTGGCAAATATTCAACACCTAACTGATTTAATTAAAAAACACGCAATAATTCGTGTCTTACCATATGCGGCAATAACTATTGAACAAAAAGGCAAAGAACTAGTAAACATGCCCCAACTGGCCAAATATTGTTTTGCTTTTAGTGATGATGGTTGCCCAGTTGATGATCAGCAAGTGATGTATAAAGCCATGACGATTGGACACGAAATTAAAAAATGTATTGTGGCACATGCCCAAGATTCAAATTTATCGCCACGTGGAGTAATTCACCCCGGCGTTGTTGCACAACGTTACCATTTACCAACCATTCAATCCGCTAGTGAATACTTGCAAATTATGCGCGATTGTAAAATGGCTGCTAAAACCAAATGTCAGTATCATGCATGCCATGTTTCGTGCTCAGAATCTGTGAATTTTATGCGTCATGCCAAAAAATTATTTTTTCCAGTTTCATGTGAAGCAACTGTACACCATTTGTTGCTAGATCAAACATATGTTAAAAATTGGGGGATTTATAAAATCAATCCACCACTACGTGATCGTAATGATCGTTTGGATTTAGTTCGCGGATTAGAAGATGGTACGATTGATTTGATCGTTACTGATCATGCCCCGCATGCTGAAAACGAAAAAAAAGGTAACTTTAAAAATAGTGCATTTGGAATCGCGGGGTTAGATTATGCATTTGGTTTAATCTATACTAATTTCGTTCGTACTAATATTATTAGCATGAAACGCTTGGTAGATTTAATGAGTTTTAATCCGCATAAACTGTTCGGATTAAAAACCGGGGTAATTGATGTAGGTCAACCTGCGGATTTAGCCATTTTTGATTTAAATCGAATGTTTACTATTAAAGAGTCATTTATTTGCTCTAAATCAAAATTAACACCATTTGAAGGTTTTAAATGTTATGGTGTCACCATCTACACCATTGTCGGTGGGAAAATTGTCTATAATTACAATCATGGTTAAAGTTGTAAATTGTAAAGTCATTAGTAATTTACAAATTGCCAACCAAACTTATGAACTTGCTTTGCAAGGACCCACTTCGTGACTAAAACCTGGTAAATTTGTCAATTTGCAAATTCCGGGCTTTTTTTTACGTCGCCCAATGAGTGTTTGTCGTAATAATAACAATACGATGTTTATCATTTACCGCATTGTTGGTAATGGTACTAGTCAATTAGCGACATATCATCCCGGGACATTTGTCAATGTCATAATTGATTTAGGCAATAGTTTTACCTATGATAAAAATTATGGAAAGCCACTGATTATTGCGGGTGGGTTAGGATTGGGATCAGTGTTTAATTTAGCAACATCTTTTAAAAAGCGCAAAATAGCATTTGATATGATTTGTGGTTTTAAAACTAAAGATGATGTTTGCTATATTAAAGAAGTTAAAGCAATTAATCCTAATGCTATTTTTTGTACAGATGATGGAAGTTATGGAGAAAAAGGCAATATTGTCCAGATTATCAATAATCACGATTGAACTAATCGCTATTATTATCTTTGCGGCAGTACTAACATGATGAAAGCGGTGTATCGAAATTGCCAACGCGGACAATTATCATTAGAATCACGAATGGGTTGTGGATTTGGCGCGTGCATGGGATGTTCGATTAAAACTAAAAAAGGTGAAAAACGGATTTGTAAAAATGGTCCAATTTTTTTTAGTGAGGATTTATTATGATAAAACCAAAACTTAGTGTCAAATTAGGTGAATGAATTTTAGATAATCCGATTATTCCTGCTAGCGGAACATTTGGTTACGGTTTTGAACATATACCGTTCTATGACATTAATGTTTTGGGTTCATTTGCCATTAAGGGTACAACAATAAAACCACGTTTTGGTAATGAGTTACCGCGAATTGGTGAAATTAGTGGGGGAATGATTAATTCTGTCGGTTTGCAAAATCCCGGCATTGATTCACTTGTTAAAGACATCATTCCCGAATTAAAGAAAATTTATCATAAAAAAATTGTTGCTAACATTGCTGCCGGTACAATTAAGGATTTTTGTGAAATGATCTATAAATTGAATAATGAAGAAATTATTGGTGTTTATGAAATAAATGTTAGTTGTCCCAATGTTTGTAATCAAGAATATGATTTTTCTAATGATCCCTTACATTTGCAAGAATTAATTAAAACTATTAAACCGATTAGTAAAAAACCACTTTTTATTAAATTATCGCCTTTGAGTACTGACATTGTCAAAATGGCTATTACCGCCCAAAATGCTGGTGCAGATGGATTGACTTTAATTAACACCATGCCAGGTTTAATGATTGATTCTAAAACCGCTAAACCATTTATGCCTAATCGTATTGGGGGTATATCTGGTCCAATGCTTAAACCCATAGCATTACGTGCAATATATTTATGCTATAAAGTCGTGAATATTCCCATCATGGGTTGTGGTGGTATAAGTAATGCCGCTGATGTATTGGAAATGATGTATGCGGGGGCAACTGCTGTACAAATTGGTGCAATGAATTTAGTTGATCCAGCAATATGTGCCAACATCATTAAAGAATTACCCCAGATAATGGTCAAAGCTAAAATTAATAAATTGAGCGATATTATTGGTAAAGCACACGAATAAAATTAGGGTAATATTAACATATGGAAAAAGATGTAATTATTGCTTGTGATTTTAAAGACGCAAATCAATTGTGAGTATTTTTAAAAAAGTTTAAAGACCATAAACCATTTTTAAAAATCGGTTATCAATTATTTTATGCAACCGGAAATGATTTAATTTGTAAATTAAAAAAGCAGGGTTATAAAATATTTTTAGATTTAAAATTACACGATATTCCCAATACTGTTGCAGGTGCAATTTCAAGTTTAAATCATTTACAAGTAGATTTTTTATCACTACACGCAAGTGGGGGTAAAGCAATGCTATTAGCAGCTAAAAAAACAATTAACAAACACACTAAACTTCTTGCAATTACACAGCTAACCTCAACCGATCAAATAATGTTACAGAAAGAATTATTAATCAATAAGCCTTTGAACCAAGTCGTAAGTCATTATGCCAAGTTGGCTGCTTCTGCTAAAATAGATGGTGTGGTTTGTGCGGTAAACGAAGTACAAATAGTTAAAAAAATTACAAAGCAAAATTTTATAACTGTTTGCCCAGGTATTAGAGAATCAATCACAAATCACGATCAAAAACGTGTCGCATCAATTGCACAAGCACAAAAAAGTGGTGCAAATTATGTAGTGATTGGTCGTCCAATAACTACTGCAGTTGACCCGTTAAACGCATACTTAGCGTTTAAAAAACAATTTTAATTTATGTACAACCACAATTTAATCGAAAAAAAATGACAAAAATATTGACTCGATTCAAAAACATATGCTTTTGTAGATAGCAATAAACCCAAATATTATGTTTTAGACATGTTTCCTTACCCTTCGGGATCTGGTTTACATGTAGGACATCCTAAAGGATATACAGCGACTGATGTTATTAGTCGTTATAAAAAACTACAAGGTTTTAATGTGTTACACCCAATTGGTTGAGATGCGTTTGGTTTACCTGCTGAACAGCACGCTTTACAAACCAAACATCATCCGAAAAATTTTACACAGCATAATATCAATCATTTTCGTCGACAATTACAATCATTAGGATTTAATTTCGATTATCGTCGTGAAGTCAATACTACTGATCCCAATTATTACAAATGAACCCAATGAATTTTTAGTAAATTATTTGAACATAATTTAGCTGAGTTACGTGATACATATGTTAATTGGTGTCCTAAATTAGGCACAGTATTAGCCAATGAAGAAATCATTATTAAACGTAATAAAATGGTCTCTGAACGTGGTGAATATCCTGTTGAAAAACGTATGATGCGTCAATGGGTATTAAAAATCACTAATTATGCTGACAAATTATTAGATGGTTTAAACGAAGTTGCCTGACCCGAATCACTCAAAGCAATTCAACGTAGTTGAATTGGTAAAAATAATGGTGCCATCATTAATTTTGTTAGTGATAACAACATCACTTTAGAAGTTTTCACCACTAGAGCCGATACACTTTACGGGGTTACTTATATTGCTGTCGCGCCCGAAAATGAATTAGTTGATCGATTAACTATTCCCAAATATAAAAATTCGGTTATTAAATACATTAAACAGGCTTTAGCCAAAAGCGATCTTGTTCGTAAAGATGAAGAAAAAAGCAAAACCGGTGTTTTTACTGGCAGTTATGCTTTTCACCCACTAACTAAAGAAAAAATTCCTATTTTCATTGCTGATTATGTCCTAAATACTTATGGAACTAGTGTAGTAATGGGTGTGCCCGCTCACGATGCTCGTGACTATGCTTTTGCACTAAAAAACCATCTTAAAATTAAATATATCATTGCCACGCACCATCATAAAAAACCATTTTTAGATGATGGACCACATATTGATTCACCACTTGTTAATGGCTTAAATAACGTTGAAGCGAATGGGGTTATTATTAATTACTTAATTAAAAATAAGCTTGGTAGACGTCATGTTGTTTATCATATGAAAGATTGAATTTTTAGTCGCCAACGTTATTGAGGTGAACCTTTCCCAATTATTTATGACCAAAATAATCGTCCCACTCTCATTAAACAATTACCAGTGCTTTTACCTTATACTAAAAACATTAAACCCACCAAAAATGTTGTTTCACCTTTAGCGGGTATAAAAAGTTGAAACCATGTAAAAATTAATGGAAAAACATATCATCACGATATTAACACCATGCCCCAATGAGCTGGTTCGTGCTGATATTACTTAGGATATTTATTAAAGCAAAATGATAGTTCATACATTGATTTAAATTCATCTAAAGCCAAGAAACTATTTCAACGCTGATTACCAGTAGATTTATATATTGGCGGGCAAGAACATGCTGTATTACATTTACTTTATGCGCGTTTTTGACACCGCTTTTTATATGACATTGGTGTTGTACCAACTAAAGAACCATTCCAGCACATTATCAATCAGGGAATGATCTTGGGTCCGAATAATGAGAAAATGTCTAAATCGAGAGGCAACGTTGTCAATCCGGATCAGATCATTAAGTCGCACGGCGCAGATGCACTGCGATTGTATGAATTGTTTATGGGCCCGATCACCGCATCTTTACCATGAACCGAATCAGGATTAGATGGTATGCGCAAGTGATTAGATCGTGTGCATCGCTTGTTTACACAAAAAAACAAGATTGTAGATGATCCAAAAATTCTTACAAATAATTTAGATCGTGCGTATCATGTTTTCCTTAAAGAAGTTAATGTGGCGATTGAAAATCATGCTTTTAATGTGGCGATTTCGAAAATGATGGTTTACATCAATGCTTGTTATCATGCTTCTAAATTATTTAAACCACACATCATGGGTTTTACAATTGTTTTATCTTGTTTTGCACCACACTTAGCAGAAGAGTTATGACACAACGTTCTAAAGCAAACATCATCAATTTACAATGACAATTGACCAAAATTTATTTGCGAAAAAACCACTAATGATATTATTACTTTACCGATTCAAGAAAATGGCAAATTTCGGCATACCATTAATATTGATGTTACCATGGATGAACAAACGGTTATTGCCAAGGCAAAAGCCGAATTAAAAGTAATCAACTTTATCAAAAATCGTAATATTAAAAAAATCATTTATGTGAAGCATAAAATATTAAATTTTATCTTGTAAAACTTCTTAAATCGCTTAACACGTTTGTTCACTAACTGTTCACTTATTTTTGTAGAATTTTCGGAAGAAATGAAATTTACTTAAATTTCAAAATATTTAATTGATTTTTTATATTTACCGTAATATGTATTTTGACCATCATTATAATTATTATCGCTTGTTTTGCTATATGCATCACCTCTAATGCGTTTGGTAAAAGGGACATCTAACTTATAATGGTCGTGACCATTAATGTATTTAATATTTTTTCATAATTTCTCTTTACCGTTCATTCATGTTCAAGTTGGCTGATGCGTAATTACTATGTCAACATTAGCAAAATGCTCATTGTATAACGATATCCATTCTTTATATTTTTTTGAAAAATAAATAAAGTATTTTCTGCATACTTGTTTAAGTTCAATCGATACTAATTTTGATGTTAAAGCTTTGTTCTCTAAAAGTTTTAACATTCTTGAATATTCAGCAGGAAAATACGCACTTCATTCAAACGTTGAAAGTATAAAATATCCGGATGAGCCCATTATTTTTAAACCATTTATTTTTTTAATTTCATTATCTAAAATAATGATTCTATTAAATTCTTCATTTTTCAACTTTTGCACATCATCTATAAAATCTATTTTAATATTGGAAATATTCGAATAATTAACAGGGATATTTCAAAAATCATGATTGCCCAAAACAAAAACGCATTTACACTTAATTATTTCGTCGATAGCTTTTAAAATTTTGATTCGTTCTTTGCGATTATTATGAATATCACCAAATATTATTAATAAATCATTTTGTTTAATATTTTTGATTTGATTTTTAAAATTTGCAAAACTAGTACCAGTGTCGTCAAAATCAAAATGACAATCACCCGTATAATACACTCTCATTAGGTACAATTGTATCATATTGGACTATGCTAATAATTGTCTTAGTGTTAATAAAATAAAGTAAGTAGACACCATATATATGAAATTGAAATCAAGAAACAGATTAATTCAAAAAATCTTTAACTATTTTAGTTATTTTTCAAAATCCGAAAATATAAAATATCCGGATGAGCCCATCAATGTTTCATTTAGCAATAATAGACGTTTAAATTTAACTTACACTAACAATAATACTCACCGCTTCTAAGTTGCTTAAGCCTTTGCTTGGCGTAATTTACTTTGTTTTTAAGTTGTTTAACTTAATCACATTATCAACCTTAGAATCTATGCTATCAATCTTATTATTGAGCGTAGTTTCAAGTGTATTAATTCTTTCAATGACATCCGCCAATGTATAGCGATTGTTACCTACTTTTTTAAGATCCACTTGTCCGGCGTCTTTCCCGCTTCTTTGGGTTATCTTATAGTCGTATTTCATATTATTTTTTCCAAATCAAAAATTCCACTATTTCAATTGCTTTTCAAAAGCATTGATTAAATCACCTAAAGTACGCATATTTGCCAATATTTCATCAGGTAAATGAACATTCAAACTCTGTTCTACACCAACAATAATACCCATCGCTTCTAAAGAGTCAATTCCCAGCTCTTTTAATGTCATCTGCTTATTGGCTGATGAAACTGTAAGTTTAATATTACGCTCTTGTACTACTTGGTTGATAGCATCAATAACTTTATTTTGACTCATAGATCAATAATTATAACTAAATGCTAATTTTATTTGTCAAGATATATTTCAAATTGATCATAAAAATAGTGAAAATTTACATTTTGCAAATATCAAATTAAATCCACGCTTACACTTTTATCTGAAGTAAATTGATAATGTATTTTGAAGCGATACAAATCAAGATTATTTTTAAATTTAGCTGTATTAGCTAGTGTCGTACGAACAATTTGATTAATATCGTTACGAAAATTTTCTTTATTAATTACACGTTCATGAGTTGTTTTATTTGTTGTAATTAACTTGTTTGTTAATTCTTTTTTATCAAAACTATTACTTAAATAAAAATGTTCGTAATCGTCACCGCGTTGCAATGGCTTGGCGATGTTTTCACTACTATCATCGTTGTGATTGAATGTTAAAGCAATCGCAACTGCGGTAATAGTAGAAGTCATTGCACCCGCAAAGCACATAAATGCGATAATTTTACGTTTCATTTTTAAAATTCGGATAATTCAAAATTATCTAAACGGTTAATATAAATTTCTTTAACATTGATATGGTCTACTTTTAAATAGCTATTAACAAAACTAAAAGAACGTGTGAACGTATAATTGCGAATATTATTTTGATGCAATATTTGAACTTGAATTTCATAATATCCCACTGCATTTACGGGGATAAAAAATCCTTTTATACCATTTAACACCACATTAACCGTTTGACTTTGCTCATAGTAATTAGTAAGTTGATTAAACTGTATACAATATTTATCGTTCACACATTGCTTATCTTCACATATGTATGTCAATGTTTTGATAGTCGGATCATTGCCGATTGAATAATAAAATTTATAATTAATTGCATTAATAACAATCGGTTCATCACTAGTGATTGTAACTAAATCTACTAGCGGTTGATTAATGTTTGTAGTAAGTAAATTTTGTTTATAAAATATCAAATGGTCATCAATGTATGAACCCTGATTAGCGTTAAGAAAAAACGATTCATTATTATCTATCCATCCCGAATCTTGATCAAGTTTAATAATATTTGAAAAAGGAAAATCGACAATTTTGTGAATTAGTGATCAATTAGTTATTAATCCGTTTTTAGCATCTTGCGCAAATTTAATACCAGAGTTGTTTAAGCAATCGTAATTAATACCAAAGCTAAATCGAAAAAACATATTGAAATTTGTTAATTTTTGACTAAACACATTGACATTTGCAGTATCAATGGTTAAAGTCAAGCTATATTTATGTCAATATTCAGGATGATTAACACTTGCTGGTGGTAATGCATCGCGGTTGTCAATCAAAGTTAAATTATCAATATTATTAAACGGTGTTTCTAAAGATGTCAATAATAAATTTGATGGAAGATAACCGTTATAAATTAAATAAAAATTTAAGTTGATAAATCACTTATTATTGCAAATATCAAGCTTACCATCAATATTGTCAACGGTAATATATTGATTATGATCTATAGGATTATCCTTCATTTCATCTAAATGATAATCATTTTGAGAAAAATAATTAACCATTTTTAATTAATGTATCTTAGAAATGTTTTACTAGCTAAACGCAATTTTACGTAATAAGTGGATATTGAATATCCAATATCACTATATTGTTTTTTATCAATGTATACCGACTTAATAATGTTGGCAAATTCTGGATCAATTTTTGACAAAATCAATTCGACAGTATGAACTAATTGCTTACTATAATTCAATTGACTATCACGTTTTTTGGGTGGATTTAATAAGTTATTATTAGGATTTTGTAATCTTATTTTACAAAGAATGTATTCTTCTAAAATGAACTTTAATTTCAATCTTAATGCTTTTGTTTCTTTAATTTTTTGCTCGCGCATTTTTGTGCTTTTATCTTTTTCCATATCTACATACATATACTATGACTTGTCTGCCAAAATTTCTTATAAAACTTTTTTAAAAAAATTTATAATTTTTTTATTTTTTAGTGGGTATGACCTGTGGGATACGTGTACGCAGATATATGAATTAATGATGGGAAGATATCAAGTTATAAAATTCCTACAATATGATTTAGTCATTAATTAAATTTTTAAAAGTAAAATTTATCCAAATAAACTACACAAAAGCAATAATACTTATTCATTACACTGAGTAGTAATTAAATATCCCTTGACAAACAAATGTCTTTGTGTATAATCTATGAACTATTTTGATTTATCAAAGTAGTGCAAGTTCTTTGAAAACTAAATAGAGTCCGTCAATTTTTTGAGAGTTTGATCCTGGCTCAGGATTAACGCTAGCGGTATGCCTAATACATGCAAGTCGAGCGAATGTAGCAATACATTAGCGGCAAACGGGTGAGTAATACGTATCTAACCTACCCTTTAGAGGAGAATAACCAGTCGAAAGACTGGCTAATACTCCATAGGAAATTGTTTCGCATGAAATAATTTTTAAAGTTCCGTTTGGAACACTTTAGGATGGGGGTGCGGCTTATCAGATAGTTGGTGAGGTAACGGCCCACCAAGTCAATGACGAGTAGCTATGCTGAGAGGTAGAATAGCCACAATGGGACTGAGACACGGCCCATACTCCTACGGGAGGCAGCAGTAGGGAATTTTTCACAATGGGCGCAAGCCTGATGGAGCAATACCGCGTGGATGATGAAGGTCTTTGGATCGTAAAATCCTTTTATTAGGGACGAATCACAACAGTAGGAAATGATTGTTGTTTGACTGTACCTGATGAATAAGTAACGGCAAACTATGTGCCAGCAGCCGCGGTAATACATAGGTTACAAGCGTTATCCGGATTTACTGGGCGTAAAGCGAGCGCGGGCTGGCTTACAAGTCTGATGTGAAATGCAGTTGCTCAACAACTGTATGCATTGGAAACTGTAAGTCTAGAGTGTAATAGAGAGTTCTGGAACTCCATGTGGAGCGGTGGAATGCGTAGATATATGGAAGAACACCAGAGGCGAAGGCGAGAACTTAGGTTAACACTGACGCTTAGGCTCGAAAGTGTGGGGAGCAAATAGGATTAGATACCCTAGTAGTCCACACCGTAAACGATGATCATTAGATGTTGGCATTTACATGTCAGCGTCGTAGCTAACGCATTAAATGATCCGCCTGGGTAGTACATTCGCAAGAATGAAACTCAAACGGAATTGACGGGGACCCGCACAAGTGGTGGAGCATGTTGTTTAATTCGACAGTACACGCAAAACCTTACCAGGGTTTGACATGTTGAGCAATGTTATAGAAATATAACGGAGGCTAACTCAAACACAGGTGGTGCATGGTTGTCGTCAGCTCGTGTCGTGAGATGTTGGGTTAAGTCCCGCAACGAGCGCAACCCTTATCGTTAGTTACTTTATCTAGCGAGACTGCTAACGCAAGTTAGAGGAAGGTGGGGATGACGTCAAATCATCATGCCCTTTATACCCTGGGCTACAAACGTGCTACAATGGTCGGTACAAACTGTTGCGAAATCGTAAGATCAAGCTAATCAGAAAAAGCCGATCTCAGTTCGGATCGAGGGCTGCAATTCGTCCTCGTGAAGTTGGAATCACTAGTAATCGCGAATCAGACATGTCGCGGTGAATACGTTCTCGGGTCTTGTACACACCGCCCGTCAAACTATGAGAGCCGCTAATACCTAAAACCGTTTTTCTAACTCGTAAGAGATGTAAACGTCTAGGGTAGGAGTGGTGATTGGAGTTAAGTCGTAACAAGGTACCCCTACGAGAACGTGGGGGTGGATAACCTCCTTTCTTCGGAGTTAATTAATTTTGACTACACAAGAATTTAGTGTACACATTTTAAATCCTAATTTATAACATTACCCAAATTGATAATTGTTGATTTTAGGTCGGATTCTATTTAGTTTTGAGCGGACTTGTGAATAAATAAAAATTCTAATTTTAGTATTAGAATTTTTATTTATTAATTACTACTAACAAATTATTTCAGAAAAAATCTCTTCGGTTTTCAGTTGACCAAGTAAAAATGTCGAATTCATAAGATTCATATAAATAATAATTTCAATATATAACAATTCCCGGTTGTTGGCGATCACTCTTTTCTTGTTTAAAAAATTCAGTAATATATAATGTGTTAATTCAATAATCTTCTCCTAAATCTGATTGAAAATTAATAAAGTGTCCCTTAACATATGAATGTTTTGAATTCGAGCAAGATGACAAGAATAATGTGGGTGTAATTACTAATAATGATAATAAATATTTGTATTTTTTTTGATATTACTTGACATTTAATAATTTTGTAAATTCAGTATTTTTGTAAACATTCTCAAGTACAGTTTCAACTTTTATTTCATTATCCGGATAACATTCATGTGCTAGTGATAAATTCTTTTCGGAATATGGAAGATTTAAAATTTCCACTTTCTTGGGAATAAAAAAAAGTAGAATTCAACCAATCACTAAACCAAAAATTAAAATAGCCAATGTTAAACCTCATCTGGTTTTAGTGGTACTAATTCTTATTATCTTGTATGTATTATTCATTTTTCTCTCTCATTTTTATTTAAATTTAACTAGGTTAAATATACTTCAAAAAAAAAAAAAAAGATGAACTTTTTTTTAAAAAAAATATCAATACGTTTATTTAATTCGTTAATTTCAACATGTTGAAATCAATGCTAGAATATATTTGCGAGTTTTACTAACCACTTAGGGTATCAAATGATTTCTATCTTTTTACATTACTATTTGATTAAACCTTTAAGTGTCTTTCGTCAAACTATGTAGTTTTTTCAGCAAGCTTTTTTAACGTATTTATCACTTTTATTGGCACTTGTTTTTCTTATTAGCTTTATATTCTCTGGGAATTTTTATCTAATAAATTAATAGATAGACGTATCAAGAAAAGGTATAAATAGATAAATTACTTTTGATAACTCTTTTTTATCTTAATTAGAAAAATATTAATTTCATTTGACTATATTTTTTATTTTCACTCCGCGAACAAAATGAATGAACTGTACATGAAATTATGACAACAATTATCAATATAATAGACTGTATAGCTAATATATGGATAGAAAAACAGCGAAAGATCACCTAAGAAAACTTCAAAAGAAATTAATAATAAATTGCACTTCTGCACAAAGTTTTTACACGAAATTTAATGAACGTTCAAGTAAAATTATGGATTTATCAAAAATAAATGATTATTGAATTGAATTATTAAATGGTAAAAAAATATTAATTCGACCAACCGATAATGCCCAATCTAGCGTTTTGATAAATAAATTAAAAAAAATAATTTATTCTAATAATAAGAAAATTAAAGAAACTGGGGTGGATTCTTTATATATAGGGTGGCCTTATATTGTCGGATCGTCAAATAAAGAGATGGACGCACCCAGTGCAACAGATATTTATAGAGCACCTATTTTGCTTTGAAAAGTAACGATAGAATTTCCTACGCAATATACTTGTAGCATAAGACTAGAAAATAATGATTCTGTTATTCACCCCTATTTAAATATCGGATTGCTTGCAAGAGTGGCGGTAGCCAATAAAAAAAGCATTGATTTCTTTGATTATGATGATTTAGAAATTTCTTACAAGAATATTGACGTAAATGTTTTAAATAATATTTTCTTTGAGAAACTATGCAAACTTTATAAGGAAGCGGGTTTTAACTTTGATGATGAAGCAATGTCAATACTCAAAGAAATATTGCTTCTTCGTAAATGTGATGAATTTCATGATCAAGAAGTCAATAAAAAAACATTGACAGATCAGAAAAAAATTAATTTTATTAAAGAAAATATTTTTGCATATGCATGTATCGGAATATATACTCATCAGAATATATCTATTTTTCATATGTATAACAAATTGATTAATTCCAATGAAGGGCTAGATTTTTATATTGATTTATCTAATAAATTTTCTCTAACAGGTGAAGATGGCGATATATGTGATGATGAATGCAAACTTTTGCAAATAACAAAATTAGATTATTCACAGAGACAAGCCATTATAAAGGCGATGAATAGTGACTTAGTTATACAGGGCCCGCCAGGCACAGGAAAATCACAAACAATTACAAATATAATCGCTAACGCGATACATGACAATAAAAAAGTATTATTTATTACAGAAAAATATGTTGCTGCTCAAGTGGTTGATAAAAGATTAAATAAACTAAATAAATTTTCTCTACCTTTATACGATGTTCAAGGCAATAAAAATAAAGAAGAATTCTACTCGAAAATTAAAAAAATTTATTCTCCTAAATTAAACTGCTACCACGAAAATATTTCAACCGAAATTAAAAGATTATTTGAAAAAATGGAACAATACGAAGAGAACGCTCGCTCAGATGATGCAAAAGAATATTTACAGTTTTTAAAATGTTACAGGAAAAACATTGCGATATATGAGCGATGAAAAGAATCTTTAAGTGGAGTTAAAAAATTTGAAAATAGCCAGGATTTTTGAAAATATATTGATCAACACACAGAAAATAGAAAATGATATCAATATTTTTCGGCTCTAATTTTTAAATATCATATTTCAATAAATGATTTAAATTTTACTCAGAATGTTTTCCATGAAAATATCGATACAGGTAATATTCAAAATATTGCGTATTTCAAAAGAAAAGGAAAGATTAAAAATAGTTATAATTTTTTCAATAAATTAAAAAATAAAAAAATTATTAGAAATGAACCAAATTTATTTAAATTTTTAAATGATATTTCCATTCATGAAAAAGTTGATATAAAAGAACGTTTTAATCAGCAGCAATATGTTGATTTTCAAAAAAATATTAATAAACACGAAACTAAAACATTAACAGTTTTCTGCGATAAATATAATCAAACTAATTTTAGTTTTAATGAATATCAGCTTTACCTTCGCTATTTAAAATTTGTTAATGAAAAAACCGATTTTTTAAATTTTGATAAAACTAAAATTAGAAAAGACATAGCTAAATTATTTGGGTTGAAAGAAAAATCAGACGTTAATAGAATATACAATAAATTACAAGAGAACATTTGAATTAACGCAGAACATTCCCATGAAACACTAAAAGGTATTTCGGACTTAATAAATCATTCTAACAATCAAAGAAGAAGAAATATAACATGAGTTTTAGACAAATATTATAAACAAATCGATATTTCTTTTCCGATAATAATTTCCAACCCCGATGTAGCTGCCACATTATTTAAAGATCATAAATTTGATTATGTTATTGTGGATGAAGCATCTCAGGTTACGTTAGAAAGAGCTTTGCCAATTCTATTTTTAGGAAAGAAATGCATAATTTCTGGAGATAAGCAGCAGCTCCAGCCATCCGATTTTTTTCAATCTAAATTAATTGAGGAATATGAGGAAACTTATTCTAAGGATGATGACGAATATTTAGAAAACAGCTTGTCTGAAATTGAAGACTCAGGAAGTTTATTAGAATTTGTCGAGAAAAAATATATAAATAAAATGTTAAATTATCATTATCGCTCATCAAGAAGAGAATTAATTCAATTTTCAAATGTTGTCTTTTACAACGGTAAACTTATAATTGCGAGCGAACCAAAAGACAATGTTCCCGGGATTGAAGTAATCAATGTCAAAGGAGTGTGGGATGGAAAAACAAATCAAAAGGAAGCAGATGAAATTGTTAAATTAGTTAAAAAAATTATTTCAAAAGAAAAACACGGATCAATTGGAATAGTAACTTTTAATATTAATCAAAAAGATCTCATAGAAGATATGATTAATAATTCGAATGATTATAAAATCGAAAACGAGTTAAATAGGAAAAAGGAAAATGGTGAAGACGATTCATTATTTGTAAAAAATTTAGAGAATGTACAAGGAGATGAAAGAGACATAATCATTTTTTCTGTTACATATGCAAGAGATAGTTCGGGAATATTTAGAAATGCTTTCGGTCCAATTAACAAACCCGGTGGGAAAAATAGAATTAATGTGGCTATATCTCGTTCAAAAGAAAAAATGTATATATTCAAATCAATTAATTCGGGTTTGATACAACGTCAAGGTAATGATGGCAGACAAATATTTCACGATTATATAGAATACGTTGAATTGTTTGAAAAGAAACCAGATCTTGAGTCAAATGAAATTAAAAATTTATTTTCAAAATATTTAAACGAAAATGAGAATATTAATATTTCTGCGCTAGAGAATCAATTTGATTCACCTTTTGAAGAAGAAGTGTTCATGGAGATAAGTAAAAAAATAGACAACAAAAAATTTAAAGTTATTTCTCAATTTAAACAGTCGGGTTATATAATAGATTTGGTAATAAAAAATATTAAAAGCGGCGAATTTCTTCTTGCCATTGAATGCGACGGGCATAGTTATCATTATGCGAATATGACTCAGAAAGAAAGAGACTACTATAGACAAAAATATTTAGAAGACCGAGGGTGAAAATTTTATAGAATTGATTCATTTGATTGATATAAACACACCGATGCGGAGAAGCTAAAGATAATTAACGAGATTATTTCGCGAATAAATTAAAGATGAGTATCGTTCTGTCTATACGAGTCATTATTATGGAAATCATGATTTTTTCATTAAATAGTCGATACAAACTGTTGCCAGCTTGTAAAAGAAAGCTAATCAGAAAAAGTCGATATCAGTTCGGATCGAGAACCGCATTTTATCATCGCGAAGTTGGAGCCACTAGTAATCGCGAATAAGTCATGTCATAGTGAATGCGTTTCGAGTCTTGTACGACACCGCCCGTCAAACCATGAGAACCGTTAATGCCTAAAATCGTTTTGCTAACCGCAAGAATATGCAAATTATTAATATTACTTTTTACTCTTAAGAAGTTCTTTAAATGTTTCTAGTTTATTTACTTTAAGACCGTTTTTATGGTATGTTGGTTCAAAACTATGAGTAATACGTTCGCTTTTGATAAAGTTAGTGAATTTCAGCTTTGAAATTTTATTCTCATAAAAATTAACTAAAGTTATTAACAATTTTGCGGTTTGAGTATCTGGTATATTGATAAACCGTAATTCTTTGCTTAATAATAAAGTATTAGCAAACACTAACGCCGTAGGTTTATTACCATCATTGAAATATGGATGTATAAAAAACTTTATAGTCAAAATGATATTTTTTTTAAATTAAGAAAACCTAGTGATGCTTTATAGGCCCTTTTAAAATTAACAATTGCATCAATTCCATGTGATGAATGTTATATTTATTAACAACAACGTATTCATTTTTATATATTTCTGCTGATTCCGGAAAAGTAAAAGAAACGCGCTCCATATTTAGCGGCTTCATAAACTGCCATAATTAATCAATCGTGTGCTTGACGTATTAATTCGTTTTTATATTTTTTAATTGTCATATTTGTTAAAGAGTTTAACAATTATTTAATCCTTATATTACTTTGTTATTTGATTGTTTTAATCCATGGTAAATAGTGAACTACACAAAATGTTTGAAAACGTAATTTTGTGGAATTTAGATGATATACTGTGGAAACGAAAGAAATTAGCTATAAATTAATTAAACTGCATAAGAAAATGTACACGCAAACAAAATTCATGTGATTAACATTATCAAAATAAAACGATTAGTATTATTAAAATATGAGTTGAAAGGTTTAGGATAGTATAATTTCCATATTAAATTTAACATAAATTAGGGGTGTAGTTCAATGGTAGAACTGCGGACTTCAAATCCGCGTGTTGTGGGTTCAAATCCTGCCACCCCTGCCAGATGTCAAAAAAAAAAAAAAAAGAATAAAGTAATTTTATTTTGAATATTTTTATAAAACCAATCAACTATTTATCTATATTTATCCTTAGCACTTTTAAAGTTAAATTATTTGAAAATCAAGCA
>JAITRQ010000016.1 GCA_031288285.1 Mycoplasmataceae bacterium | reverse complement strand
AATGCATATGAATCAATATATTCTAATGTTTTATCAACAACATTAATGGTTGAAAGTTTTTGAAAGTATCTAAAACCATTGCCGGCAATACCGTAAGTATTGTTATCCAACGTTACGGTTCTTAAACTGTCACGATTAGACAAATCAGTAAGACCATCTTGATACAAATAATCTTCACCTAAACATCATTTATGATGACAAGTCTCGTTAGTGGATGTGTAATAAGAATTTTGAAATTCTAAGTTTGTATGATAAAACGCTTGTGAACCGATACTAACCACGTTATCGGGAATACATAACTTACCGACAATTGAGGTGCATCCATCAAATGCATTACTATCAATTGTAGTTAATGAATCTGGTAAGGAAATAGCAGTTAGTGAAGTACATTGTAAAAATGCTGATTCGCCTATTTGTTCAACACTGCTTGGCAACGAAAGAGTACCTCCCAATGTTTTACATTGACTAAATGCACCCGACATTACTTGAGATAATCAATCTGGTAAGGAAATGGCGCTTAACACACTACATCCCGAAAACTCTGATTTACCTATGTGATAATTTTTTGTACCGTTATTTGAATCTACATCATTAAATATTACATTTATTTTTGGAAGAGAAGTACAACCAACAAAAGTTGATTCGGGAGAATCAGTTATAGTTGTTCCGTTAATTTTGATTAGAACGCTTTGAGAATCATTATCACTTCCAACAGCATGATAACTAATAGGTGTAGCAAGATTAGCACATCCCGCAAACGATCTATCACTAACATTATGAATTTCAGCTTTTCCACTACCTTCTCCATCAAAAATTACTGTTGAAATATTATCACAATCCATGAATGATTCAGAGCCAATATCAACAGACGCACCAGCTTGAAATTCAATGGTGTCAATTTGTGGCATTGCACCATTTTGTGAGAATAAACCCTTAAAAGCTCCATCGGCTATATTCTTAACTGAAGCAGGAATATATAAAATGTTACTTGCAGCTATTAATGCTCCATATTCGTTAGCAAAATTTTCTTTTTGGAAACCAAAGCCATTCAATGTTTCACTACCGTCTGGATTAGTCGAAAAAACTAACGATTTTTCAGGAAGTGGTATTTCACGGTCGCGAAGACTTTCGGTAATGTCAGTTAAAACAAGATCACCTTTGCGAATGTCACTCACCAATTCAGGATGATATATCAATTGTAAATAATCGTACGTATTAATCTTACGACCAATGTCTGGTGAACTACTAGTTGTATTTTTTATGTAATTAAATTGATCAATAGTTTGTTGTTTAAGATTAGCTAGCAAACTTTGATCTGATTCACTAAGTTCACGTCCATCTTTGACTGCTTGTTTAGCTATTAAGTTGTCGGTGTAATTGTTAATTGTGTCGCTGTATGTATCTCAATCCGCTACTCCTGTTGTTCCTTGCGTATAGTCTTCAGGTGTACCATACGGTGAAGAACCGTCTAATTTAATACCATTATCTGTTTCATCACTATCACTCGCTTTTAACTTGCTACTACTTGTCATAGTATTATGGTGTGCAAGTAGACACGCACTCACAGTTCCCACGCCAATAGCCGCCATTGCTAAAACAGTTCATCCAATATTTTTTTTATTCATTTTTTTTCTCATATTTATTCCTTTTCTTTCCCAATTCGCCAACACTTATAAATGAAAACAATAAAAATGGTGCTTTATTGCTCAGCAGTTAGTTTATTTTATTAGCACTTAATATATTAGAGTGCTAATTATGTGTTATAACCTTTTCATAAATGATGCAAATAACACATTTCTTCAAAAAGTAAATCAATGGCAAAAAAGTAGTTTTAGGAATAAATAGTCAGTATCAATAAATGCGCTACCAGGAATTTCTAAATCACTAATCAGTCCCATTGCATCTATAGAAAATGCATATTTGCCAATGGTGATTGTATTATTGGGAATTATTAAATACTTGTCACCAAACATCCAACAAGTTGATCAGAAGTGTAATTAAAATCACGTGACACATTATTTTTGATTAAAATGTGAGCATCGCCAACTGATGATGTGAATGGTAACTACATCGTTTTGAATTATCAAAGTGGTTTTATCATTAACGTATGATAAATTGATTGTTGGTGCATGATTTACTAGAGTATCAACACTGCTAATACTATCAATAGGCGGACACAGTCAATGTTTGACTTTTAATGATATCAAATTTTGCTTCTAAGTCATACGTTTGTATTATCGATCTCATTCTCAACTACACCAAATTTACGGGGATGAGAATATTTCGTGTAATAGCATCAGGATCTAATTCACCACGAAGTTGAGCAATGATGGTTATTACATCTTTGCTTTAGATAGTGAACTACGTTCATTGGCAAATGACAATGACATTTTACCATCTGTGTCATCGTTTGTGAATTTTGCATGCTCATTAATAGTGCTTTGTTCAAGCGAAAGATGATTATGAACGTGTGTTTGCGAAACAAATGGTGCGGTAAATATTGATAAACAAATAACTGTAGTCAAAATCAATTTAACCATTAATTTTTTTGAATTTTGTATCTTGTTGTTCGGCCTTAATTTTCAATTTTAAAATGTGTAATAAATATTTAACTATTATGTGAGTAATAGTTAATGAATGTTTCCATGTTGTTTATATCGTCACTTGTTTTACCAGTAAATACTTCAATTAGATCAAATCCAATTTTGGAATCTACATAGTGAGATTTTTTGATAAAATCTTCTTTTTCATTATTCATTCATTCTAAAATGTGGCCTTCATTCGCATCATAATTTTGAATTACTTTATCTTTAAATGTTCTATACCCATCCATCGCTCCTCACATTTTGCTAGTATAGCCAGCAATCGCATAAACTGCTCAAGCAGTAAAT